>JAHIMK010000001.1 GCA_018896675.1 Nanobdellota archaeon | reverse complement strand
GGCTATACTATAAAAATAAAATGAAAAAACTAACACAAATTATTGGATTATGCATTGGACTTAGTACATTAGCAACAGGTTGTAAAGAAGAACCTAAAGATCAACCTAAAACTGTCCAAGTTCAACCAAATTTCAATGTTAAAGCAATGGTTTGTAATGGATATCCTACTACAGTAATAACTCAAGATAATAAACTTAAATACAGAATTAAAAATAACGGCGTTCAAGAAGTTGAACCAATGTGTATTTCTTTCAAAACTCAAGATATTTTTAATAATAACATCAAAGCAAAAGATTGTAAACCAGTTTCAAACTTTGCTAAATTAGATTGGAGAGATGGTGGCATTGATGATGACTTAGAAGTTACTGGAGATATAAAACCAGAAGATGTTACATTAAAATTAAAAGGAAACAAAGTTTTTGTAACTGTAAATAATTATACTGCATTGTGCAGATAATTTCTTTTTTAATTTCTATTTATTAATAAATTATTTTTATCTAATACTGTTAAATAAACTTTTTCCCCTGGTTTTAAATCTAAACATCTAACAATATCTTTATTAAAATAAAATCCTAAACGATCATAAGATAATTTAGTAATTTTTTGTTCCATATTAAGGGGGCAAGCTTTCTTTTTCTTTTCAAGCTCTTTTACAACTTTTAATCCACTTTCTCTGTCAAATTGTAAATCTCCACATTTAGAACATTCAAAAGCTTTTGAAGAAAGTTTAGCTCCTTCTACATTAACTTTAATTTCTTTCATCCTTTTTTTACATTTTTTACAGATCATTGTTTTTTTGCATTAATAACTTTTAAGTTATCTCCTTCTTTACAGCATAAAACATAGAATTTTTTATTTTTAAATTCAAATATGTTTTTGCCTTTTTTCTTTGATTTGGTTGTGAATATTATTCTTAATACTTGTTCCCAAGGAACATCTTTTTCATGAAATCTTTTGTAGTGTTCTGTTCCAATAATATTTAATTGTTCCATTTTAAAGTAGATTTGACTTATATTTAAGCTTTTCCTTAATTAGTTTAGAATGATACTATTTATTTTTTTGCTCGGTTTTGTGAACAGATTTTCAAGATATTTGAAAGAATCACAAATCAATTATTTTTTTTTGTTGAGAACTCCACTCTTTATTAGGTGTTTTCTTAAGCCATTCTACATATTTATCAATAAACTTTAATCTTTCTTGAAAATTCTTAATCTTATCTTTTTCAAGTTCCTCTAAATTAATTTCCGGCAATTTCATTCTATATATTCCTTAAATTTTGATTCTATATTAAGCTTTTGTATAAATAGATTTAATAGATTAAGGTTAAGATTTTCTTTGAATAATTTGTATAAAAATCTGGCATCCTCTATATCTTTGCCAGAACCTAAATATATTTTATAAGCAATTTGTAATTCTAAAGGTGAAATGAATATTTGATGATTATTAAGAATAACCTCTTTTCTTTCTTTTAAACTATATTCATCTAAACTATTTTTAGGAAACTTAACTTCCATATAAGGGATAAACTTATCTTTTGTTGCAAATCTTAAAGCTGTATCTTTAAGCAAATAGTCTGAATAAGCTTCTTCTATATTTTTAGGAATAATACATTCAAATTTTTCAGAAAGCTGTTCCCATAGTTCTGTAAACTTATCTTTATCGAGTTTTTCAATAAAAATGTCTATATCTTCAGAATTCCTGCTTCTGCCAAAAAGAATAGCTACATAACCGGAGATTATTACATATTTAATATCTAATTCATTAAGGATTTTAGTGAAATTAATTACAAATTTGTCTAGTTCATTAAGTTCTTTTTCAAATTCTATACTATTATCCTCAAATTTTAATTCCATATCTTTCATTTTATAAATTTTGAATATTAAATAGTTTTGCCCTATTTATTTTTTTGCTCGGTTTTGTGAACAGATTTTCAAGATATTAGAAAAAATCACAAACAAAAAGATTTAAATAAAACATCTCTTCTTTTCCATAGCAATGAGCCCTTAGCTCAGTCTGGAACATGTCTAAAAGGCATGCTGGACAATTAGAGCGCTGGTCTTATATGGCAACCGCTGGTATACTTGCCTAAGCAAGCCAGAGGTCGGGAGTTCAAATCTCCCAGGGCTCATTTTTTTAGATAATGTTATAAATACTTTTTACTTTATAGGTAACATTTATTAAGAGCATAAACATTTCCGGATTTAAAAGGGGATAGCAAAATTGTGGTATAAAGATTATGGTTGGAAACAGAATCCTTTTTCAGTTAAACATCAAACTGCCTTATTAGGTTTAGATAATGAGAAGAAACTAGTTTTAGAGTATGTCAATTCTGGAGATATTTGTTTAGTTACAGGAAAACCAGGTGTTGGAAAGACTTCTATGCTTAAATGGTTGAGAAGGAAGTTCGGATGGAAGTATAAAATTGTTTATTTTAATGCAGAAGATTTAGATGAATCTTTTAAATTAGCCAAAAAAATTGGGAAGAAAATATTTAGGCCTAGAATTTTGTTATTAGATGAAGCTCATAATTGTGATGATATGTTTACTAAAGAATTGAAAAACTTATGGGATCATAATAGGATTAAAAGTGTTGTAATAGCTCAGATTGGAGAAACATTATCTTTTCCAGACAGTTTGAAAAGCAGGATTGGAAACAGGGTTATTAGGTTGACAGGATTACATTATCCTATCGCAAAAGCTTTGATTGATTTAAGAACAGAAAATAAAAATCCCTTTTCAGATAAAATAATTGAATTAATGGTGGATGAAGCTAAACACAATCCAAGAAAAATTTTGGAACATTGTGAACAGCTTTGCATTGGATTGCAGGGACAAGATCTAACTCTTGAAGCTGCAAAGGGCGTTTTGACAAAAAGAAAAGCAGAATTATTAATGGATTTAGCTAAGCTAGAAGAGCCTACAAGTTTACCTGATAATTTAATGCCTATTGATGATAAAAAACTATCTCAGTTTAGTCCAATGCAAAAACGGATGATACTACTTTTATTTGATGGAAACAGAACTGCAAAACAATTAGCACAAATATTGAATTCTTCAGAAGGTAGTGTTGGTAAGCAGTTAAGTACTTTAACAGAACAATCAGTTGTTAAAGTTGTGAATCATAGGCGTCCTAAGGTTTATGGATTGCATTCAGATTTTAAAACTGAATTACAGTAATTAAATTTTTAAACTAACCACTTTAGAAGCGCCATCTTGCATTGATACTCCATAAATTACATTAGCTTCACTAATAACGCTGTCATTGTGCGAAATTGTAATGTACTGTGCATTTTCAGAATATTTTGCAATCAATTTAGATAACAATTCAGAATTTTTCTTATCTAATGCCGCATCTACTTCATCCATTAAATAGAATGGCGCAGGATCAAATTCTTGGATAGAGAATATAAATGCTAAAGCAGCCAAAGTTTTTTCTCCACCAGACAAGCTTTTTAAGTCTAAAGTTTTATTATTTCCAAATCTAACTTCAATATCTATTCCTCCTTCTAATGGTTCTTCAGGATTTTCAAGATTTAAGTGTGCACTATTTCCTTTAGTTGATAATGTAGAGAATATGTCTGAGAAGTTTTTAGACAACACTTTGAAAGTTTTCATAAATACCTCTTTCTTTTGCAAATCAATTTCATACATCATACTTAAAACATCTTCTTTTTCTAATTTCAAAGTTTCACATTTTTCCAAAATTATTTTGCATTCTGCGTTAGCTCTTTCATAAACTTCTAATGCTCTTAAGTTGACATTACCCATGCCCCTGATAGAGGCTTCAAACGATCTAATGTCTGTATTCAAATCTTCTAATGAAATTCCTCTTCTTAATTGTACTTCTTTAAACTCTTCTTGTTCTCTATTCAATCCGGCTAACTCGCCTACAATCTCAGCAATTCTTACAGACCAGTCATTGGATTTTTCTAAATTGTGCCTTGCTCTTTCTTCTTTCTTAATAATTTTCATATCAACTTGAGAAATATGATTCTTTAATTTGTCTCTTTTTTTGAACATACCTTGATATTCAGCATAAAACTTCTTTTGTGTTTGCAATAATTCTTTTAATCTTGCTTTCTTTTCAACTTCTTCTTTTTTAAGAATTTCAAGTTCTTGGGTAAAGTTAATCTTTTCTTTATTGCTATTTCCCATAATGCTATTAATTCTTTTAAGTTCAGCTGCATGTACAGAAATTTGTGCATCTAATCCTTTAATTTCAGCTTGATCTCTTAATAGTTCATCTTTGGTTTCTTTTAAGTTATTGTCTTTCTTTTCTAGTTCACTTGATAGATTTGAACCAGTAGCTTCAGCAATTTTAGTTCTTAATCCTTGCCTGCTAGTATTAATTGAAGTAATTTCTCCATATTTCACTTTAATATCTTTTTCAACTATCTCTAAATCTTGTTGTAATTGGGCAATCTCTTTTGACAATTCACTTTTGCTTCTTGTACTAAACTCGATTCCTTTTCCAGTAATTTTTTCAATGGCTTCAATTTCAGCTTCAAGCTTAGCTTTGTTTTCTCTAAATTTGATTATGAATTCATCATTCTCAGTTTTTTTATTTTCTAACATATCAATTTTTTCTAATAAAACATTCACTTCTTTTTCAATTCTGGAAATAGATTCATTTACTTCTTTTTCTTGGAATCCAATATTTGTTTTAGTTCTGAAACCTCCTATCATGGCTCCACTTGTTTCAACTAAGTCACCTTCTAAAGTAACCATCCTAGATCTTCCAATTCCTATCTTTCTTGCAATTGTCAAATCTTCTACAACTAATGTTGGCCCAAACACATACTTGAACACGCTTTTGAATTTGGAGTCATGTGAAATGAAATCTATTGCTAATCCATGAACTCCTGGCAACCCCTTGAGTTTCATAGTTTCATCTTCAACAATTCTTTCTTTTAATTTGTTCAATGGCAAGAATGTTAAAAAACCTGTTTTCGAATCTTTTAATATTTGAATGCATTTAGAAGCAGTACTATCATTATTTACTACAACGCTTTTTAATCTTGATCCTGCAGCAATTTGCAATGCCATTGCATATTTTGAACTAACATTGCCAAGTTCACTCACACTACCGTGCAATCCACTTATATTCATGGACTTTAATTTTTTTAATGCATTATCACTAGCAGTTAAATCTTTAATGCCTATACTCCTCATTCTTAATTTAGAAAGTTCGTCATTAGTATCATGATATTTGTTTCTTGTACTACCTAGTTGTGAAGCAAAAACAGAATTTTCATTTAAGGCATCTGCTAGTTTTCTGGCAATATTTTTAAATTCATTTTTAGCAAACTTTAATCTTTCAATTTTTTCTGTATGGTCTGCTTTTATCTCTTTAAATTTTTCTTCTTCAGTTTCAACACTCTTTAATTCATAACTTTTTTTGTCAAGATTTCTTATTAATTCTTGTTTTTTATTGTTTAATTCATAAAGTTCTGTTTGATTTTCTTCAAGTTTTTTGTCTAATTCTTCAATCTTTCTGTTCAATTCATCAGCATCTTTCAAGCCATGTTTTTCTTTCCATTCTTTTATACTCTTTAATATTTCTGCTTCCTTTTCAATTAATTTAATATTAGAAGAAAGCATTGAATCTTTTTTCTTAGTCCAATTAGAAATTTTTGTTTCAATTTCTTTTTCTTCCTTTTCTAATTGTTTTTTTCTTTCATCTAATTTTCTTAACTCATTTTCACATACATCTTTCCTAGTAGAATTTTTTATAACTGCTCCTTTGAGATCATCAACTTCTTTTGTAATTTCAACTTGTTTTAAATCTCCTTTATTATTCATTTCTTCATTTATTTTTTTAATCTCCTTTTCTTTTTCTTGCCTTTCATTTTTCAATGAATCTATTTCTTTTTGAATAGAATCTATCTCTGAAGTTATCTTTTCTAAATGTGATTTTGATTCTTCAATTTTTAAATTTTTATCTTTTATTAATAAATTAAATTTAGTAGCCTTGCTTCTTTTCAATAGTTCTTCTTTTTCTTTGTAGGTTACTGCTTGATCTCTGTCCTTTTTTAATTCAGACAAGGTCTTTTGCCTTTCAGTAAGAATGATATCTGCTTCATTCAATTTGTTTTGAACTTTCTCTAATTCGTTCATGGCTTTAGCTTTCTTTTCTTCATAAACAGAAATTCCTGCAATATCTTCAATAAGTTCTCTTCTTTCCGTGGATCTCATTTCAGTGAAATGTACTATGTCTCCCTGCAGTACAATATTGTGTCCGTCAGGATTAATTTTTGCATGAGACAATAAATCAACCATTTGTTGCCTTGTTCTTGTTTCATTATTAATTTTGTAAACACTTTGACCAGAACTTTTTACAAGTCTCGAAATCATTACTTCTTTACTATCAATAGGAAAATCTTTTTTACTATTACAAAAAACTATGCTGACTTCAGCTTCTTTTAAAGGCTTGTCTTTTTTCCCGCCGTTAAAAATTAAGTTTGCAGATTTTTCTGCCCTTAAAGTTTTAGCAGACGTGGTGCCTAATACAAAACATATTGCATCTACAACATTAGACTTCCCGCTGCCATTTGCTCCAAGAAAACAACTAAAGTTATTTTCAAAAGGTATCTCTAGGCGCTTAGCAAATGATTTGAAACCACGCAAAACAAGCTTTTTTATTGTTGCCATCTTTTTTTTAAAATTGTTAGGTATTTAAATCTTTTTTTATATTTAAGTTATCCTAGTTATTTATTAATTTTTACATATAACTTTAAAAATAAGGTAGTATTACCACTTTATTAATGTCTTGGAAAAAGAAATTAAAGAAGATAGGGATTACTTTGGCTGTTATAGCAGGATTAAATCAAATAGCTTTACCATTAATGATAACTCCTGTACATAATCTTTTGCCGAAGAATAATATCTCTCTTGAAGAAGTAAAAAATCATAAATATCCTCTTAAAAAGGACATGTCTAGGATTGAATTTCTTTGTATGGCTTCTTCATTAGTTCATAAGGCAAAATCTCAAGAAGAAACTTGGCGAAATTCAGTTTGTGAAGATTATGCTCGTGCAACAGCAGAGATGTATCAATATTTAATAAAAGAAGCAGGAAGAGAAGATTTGGTTGATAAAGTTACTTATGTTGGAGGTGAGATTATAACACCTGAAGATAAGTTAATGGGTCATGCATGGCTTGAAGTTGAAATGGAAAATGAAGAAATTAAATTATTTGAATCTACTAATTATACTTTTTATCCTTCTAATTCGGGAAATATGGAATGGGTAAATTTTAGTTGTAATGAAAATACTGAACATTTTAATCCAAGATGGAAATTAAATTATATTTGGGAAAGAGGAACTTCTTCTGGTTTTGTATATCCCACTTTAGAATCTTTCATTATACCTGGTGGAATAATAAGATTAGGTTATGTGATAATCTCTAATTGGGAAGAATATATGGGTGATTTTTTAGATTAAAAACAACCCAGATTTTTTTGATTTACAGCCACTTTTTTGTAAGAAGCCCAAGTTTTTCTAAAAATTTCAGGATGTTTTTTCCAATTTTCCTTAAGATAATCTTTAGTTTTAGGATCAGAAGGATAACCAGAACCGAAATCACCATATTTGACTTTTAACTTTTCTATTTCTCTGTCTCTTGTAACTTTTGCTAATATAGAGGCAGCAGCTACAGGCAAGAACCTTTCTGCATTATGCTCTAATTGTAATTGTAATTCTTTGTCTTTAAGATAAGTTTTAAGAAAATCTCCATAAGCTTGTTTGTTATTGCTTGGGCTGTCAACTATTGCTTTTTCAGGTTGTAATTTGTTTAAAATCATTGAAGTTTTTATAGCTTCTAGCCAATTCAAGTTAGAAGTTTCAGATTCAACAGCTTCATCAATTTCTTTTGCGCTTACGATAACTATTTCGTATTTTACAGCTAATTTGATTACATCATCAAACAAAGCTTCTCTTTGCTTTGCAGTCAATTTTTTAGAATCTTTTACTCCTAAATCTTGCAATCTACCTATATCTTCCTCATCAATTACAAATCCGCACATTACCATTGGGCCCATCATTGGCCCTCTGCCCGCTTCATCCACGCCACATATTAAAGCCATATTACTTTCTTTCTCTTTAGAGTTTTTATAACTTTCTAAGTAAACTATTTAAATTCATATTAAATCTTAATATAAAAATTGGAGGTTTTATTTATGGAAGATAAAAAATTAGAAGAAATTTTACCGGCTTTAAACAATTTAGCTAAAGTTTTACCAGAATGTTGGGGTGCAGATACTAGTTCAGACCCTGAATCTTGGAATATGTTTAATAGATGTTATGGTCAATGTGCAGTAACAGCCTTATTAGTGCAAGATTATTGTGGTGGCAAGATAGTAAATTGTACTTTGGAGGTACCTAGATGGGGTGAAAAAGGCAAATCAGTATCCTATTATTTTAATAAAATAGGAAATTTAGAAATAGATTTAACAAAGCATCAATTTCCAGAAGACACAGAAGTTCCTAAAGGTGTAGATAAAAAGAAGGATTTTCCAACAACTAGAGATTATGTATTGTTTTATGAGCCAACTGCCAAAAGGTATGAATTATTAAAAGAAAGAGTAGAAAAGGAGCTTGCCAAGCTCTAATTTTATCAAGTCGAAACTTTGGCCCAGTTATTATAGAGGCTTTGTTTTCTTTATTCCTTGATGGGATAGGAATACCCCGCAGCTTGCTGTGATTGGGAGGCTTCACTTATTCTGGTTTTAATAGTTTAATTTATTTGAAATCAAGGAGCAAATGTGGAAGAAAGAGGTTTAATGGTTGTTACATATAATTAAATTTTTCTGCTCTTAGATTATAGCCTCTTTGTCATCTGCAATCCATCAATACAAAATCCCCATTTTTCATAAATGTGTTTTGCTGGATTTTTCTCAAAAACATTAAGTTGACAGTATTTAATTTTCTTACCTTTTAGCCATTTGAAGAATTCGTCTCTCAAAATTGTTGCATAACCCTTGCCAGAATATTTTTTTGATACAAACATATTGTCAATATAACCTACATCTCCTTTTGGAGTAGGTTTGATATACCCACTTAATATCGCAACAATTTTTTTATCTTCTTTGATGCCTAAAAAAAATTTGTTTTTACTAAAATATGCATTGAATAATTTTTCAAACAATCTTTTAGTGAATTTAAACTTATAAATAGGTTGTGACATAAATTGTTGTAAAATCCTATTTTCTTCAACTGTCAACTTATAGATTTCTTCTTTATCAGATTTTTTTATTCCTTGATGGGATAGGAATACCCCGCAGCTTGCTGCGAAATTATTTAACCACTTGCCACTTGACAAGGATGCGAATAAGGTTTATAAATTCCTTTCAGTTTTTTGTGAATAGGTGATTTGATATTTTAAAGACATATAAGTTTAGGCTGTATCCATCTAAGGAGCAAGATAAAAAATT
>JAHIMK010000145.1 GCA_018896675.1 Nanobdellota archaeon | reverse complement strand
CTGCTCTCGGATAAGGGGGGTGTCCCCGTGGGCATGGAGGTGTTTGGAAATATGTCCACTTTCGCTATGACCTGGTCTATTGGAAACGAGGAGCGAGTTCTGAAATACAGACAACTCCCGAACGAAGGGACATACAAGAAGGCACGGGAATATGCCTCACAATTGATCGGCAGGGTGAAGAAAGGCAAATCCTTCGAAATCGATTATGAGTTGAGTTTTGAAGACATCCTAAAGCACCTTCCGGTTGTCTGGTCCACAAAGCTCTTGATTGGAAAGCACACCATCGATAAGAATCGATGTATTGGGTGCGCTACATGCGTTGAGAAATGTCCGGTAGGTGCCATTGACCTAACTTTGTATCGGGTTGATACTGATCGCTGCATCGCCTGCCTCGGGTGTATTAATAATTGTCCAGCTCAGGCTGTTGATATGGAATTTATGGGAAAGAAGGTGTATGGCTTTCAGGAGTTTATGAAACGCCACCATATCACGATTAAGGAACCGAAAGAGTTACAGAAAATTTAACCCATATACAACATGATAATTGAAGCGGGTCGGGACAAAGCTGTAGAGTGGGACCTCCTTGGTCAATCAGTTGCATTTCCTGGTACCGGCAGGAGGCCTGTATCGTCTGTGAGGAGCACTGCCCCATCCCTGACAATGCAATCAACTTTTGAAATTTCCCTGCGTGGCGGAGGAGTTATGTGTTAGCTGTGGCATCGGCGAGATGAAGTGCCCGCTGTTGCGCAAAGCCGGGATCACCATTACCAAGGCCAAGGAGGAGCGGTAGGGGGATGAATTAGGGTCCAAAAAAAATTGAGAAAAGAGACAAATGAATAATATCCATTATTTGATAATAATATCAACTCTCTTAGTTACTACAACAATAACAATATCTACTTTTGGATGCAGTGTCTTCCATAACATAAGGACTGCAAGTGCAGTTGAAAACAAATTTCCTGCTGGTGAAAATTCGATTATATTTGTTGGTCATTCGACTACACTGATCCACCTCAGTGATGTGAATATCCTCACCGATCCGAATTTCAACAGTTGGTCGAGTATATTATATCGCTCGAGGGAGGCCGGGATGCAAATTAAGAATCTTCCCCCTATCGACGCAATCTTGGTCTCCCACCCGCATTATGACCATTTGGATAAATGGACGTTAGAACAATTCTCCAAAGATATCCCCATTGTGATCTCGAAAGGGAATGGTGAACTCTTAAGCGAGTGGGGACTCACAAATATCTATGAATTGAATCCATGGGATACTCTAAAAATCAAGGGTGTAAAAATTACAGCCGTTCCGGCACAACATAGTGGCTCGCGCAATTCTCCTTGGGCAGATTCTCCTAAAGCTTTAGGTTACATAGTTCAAGGTGAAAAGACAATTTATTTCGTTGGCGATACCGGATTGTTCGATGGATTTAAGGAAATTGGAAATCGTTTTCAGATTGATGTGGCTTTGCTTCCCATTGGGGCTTATCGCCCTCGCTGGTTCATGAAAGACCATCATTTGAGCCCTAATGATGCCATCAATGCCATGGAAATGCTGGAAGCTAAAAATATGATACCTATTCACTGGGGCTCATTCAAAATGGCCTTTGACGGCGTAGATGAACCTAAAGAGGAACTGCTTAAACTTATTGAGAAAAATAATCTCAATGGAAAGGTTCACCTATTGGAGAACGGCGAAAAGTTTTCCTTTTAACCCGGATTTTGCATCAGGTTTAAAGAACGGAAACGAAAAAACAGGAGGAGATTATGAAAAGTGAAAGAATGCGTAACATCATTGCACAAGGATGGCTTTCAATTCTACTTATTCTGATAACAATGGCTATAGTGTCCGTCCTTCAAGATGTTCTGGACGGTAACCTGCAAGGGGCTCTTAACGCAAGAGGGGGGCACAAGGAGCTTTGGTATACAACAATCTTGTTCATCGTTGCAGCCGTAATGCCGTTCCTAATAAAGATTTTTGAAGCCAAAACATTCAAGTGGACAGTCTTTGTAATCACATTGCTTTGGACATTGTCATTTATAGTAAGCTGGGTCCGTGGTAGGGTGACAGCGCAAGGTCATTATTATCATCTTCTCTTTCTTGCACATAGCATTGTTTCCATATGGACCACGATCGTCGCCTGTAATTGGGCACGTTTGAAAAATAATAGTATCGTAAAAGAATAAAGGGCAGGAGGAGATTATGAAGAGTGAAAGAATGCGTAACATCATCGCACTGGGAGCGCTTATACCGGAGAGAGAGAAATAGAAAACCACAAGGAAGGTTGACATCCGTAAATAAGTAAATAAAGCAGAAAACAGAAAAGTTACTTACTGTTTTACGGATGTACCCCTATTTAAAGAAAAGGGGTCTACTCTTGACCCTTGGTTGATCTGGCTTGGAAATCGAAAGTGGTCTTACATTTTTACATATGTAGCTAAAACGCGAGAAATATACCGCCATTTAGCCCCTATATCGTACTTTTTAAGGGCAAAAAGAGCATTATTCACAGTAATCAATGACAAGAGATATTCCTTACAATGAACATTTTGGGGACAAAAAAGAAGACATAGGGCCTAAAAACATCCATTTTTTTGGACGTTAATCTTTAATAATCAATAAGTTAGGACGGCCCTACCCCAGCCCGAGAGAGCAAATTCAATATTCCGAGAGCGTCATGAGTGATGTTCATGGGTGTATTACTCGCAACACGTGGATGCGATACGAACATTTGGCTCTATACAGTCAATTGAAATGTGACATACGGCCGGGGGAATCGCTTGACAAGCGGCGGCGTTTCTCTGAAAGAAATAGGGGAAGGAAAATGGGCTATGGAGGCAAAAATGCCTGACCGTGGGCTAACACATGCAACAGACTTCTG
>JAHIMK010000095.1 GCA_018896675.1 Nanobdellota archaeon | reverse complement strand
CTGGTGCGGCATCTGGTCTTGCCGGATGGCCTGGCTGGCACACAGGAGATCGTGCGCTTCCTGGCCGAGGAAATTTCTCCAAATACCTATCTCAACTTGATGGATCAATATCGCCCGGCGTATAAGGCGCGTCTCTTCCCTGAACTCAACCGCCCGATCACCAGCCAGGAATACGAGACGGCGGTGGAGATGGCGCGCCGGGTGGGTTTGCAGCGGCTGGATCAGAAGCAAGCGAGGCTTGTGCTATTCTGATTGCATACTTTCATTCCGAGCCTCCTCATTGTCATTCCGAACGGAATGAGGAATCCCTGAGGCCGGAGTCTTGCGAGACTCGCGCTTTAGGGATTCCTCGCTGCGCTCGGAATGACAGACGCCACTCAGCCTGCCGTTTTTACCTTCCATTCCCCTTTGTCTTCGTAGTGAAGTTCAAAGCGCACTTGCGGCTGTCCCTGAGCGGGGAATTCCACGCGCACCACGCCGAAATTGTTGCTGGTGACGACAAAATGGACTTTTTGTTTCCGCACCGCGCGGCTCAAGATGGGAATGTACATCTAGCGGCTCAGAGGATTGGTATCCTGCTCAAAGGGCGAGGAGCAAAATTCCCAGATGCGCACCGGGTTGCGGCGCGGGCCGCATTCGGCGGAGATGGCATGCGCCGAATGCAGGTCACCAGCCAGGAGATAGACGCCCTGAATGTCATTCCCGCCGATGAAGCGCAGCAGGCGGTCGCGTTCCTCAAGGAAGCCTGACCAGCGGTCGCGCGGGATGTCCGTCCACATGCTGTACAAGGCCGAGCAGGAAGTGATCAGAAACTTGAGCGGGAAATCATTCTTGACCGCCCGCAGCCAATCTTCCAACGCCTGCCATTGCCCTTCGCCCAGCATTGCCTTCCCGGATTTACCCTTGACGCGCATACTGCGCGCGTCCATCACGAAAAAAGCCGCCGCGCCGTAAGTAAAAGTATACGCCAGCGAGCCGGGATCCTGCTCGCGTAGTTTGTACTGTCCGGCGTAGTTGAGCTCCGGCGGCAGGGTCATGGCTGGAGCGTGCATGCCCTGGTGTTCCCAGTAGGACTGCAGGGCGTCGCGCACGCGGTGATGGGGAAGGTACCATTCTTCCGGCGGACGCCCCTTCAGCCAGCGCACGGCCTGATCCTACCAGGGGATGGTCGCCCAGCGGCGGCGCGAGTCTGTCAACAGACGACTGAAGCATGCACTGAGCCTGCCGTCTCGCACCGGCGTCCACAGGATCGCTTCGCTGATGCCGCCGATGCTCGCGGCACGAACGGTGTCGAAGTGTCGTCACTACGATTCAACCCTGTGGTTTGATCGCCAGCAGCAACATCTTACGCGAGAGAGCGCAGTTCGGCTTCGTCGTTGAATTTCAGGCCGCCCAGGGCCATCACCGCTTTGGCGTAGCGCGGGGCGCGGCGCATCAGGGCGATCATTTTTTCTTCGGCGATCTCTGGCGGGAGAAATTTTGCCCTTGCCAGAAATTTACGCCGCCCGACCTGGGCGCGGAAATCGGGGTTGACCTGGATGTTGCGCACCCAATCGGCGCGCTGACCGTAGGCCGCCTCGACGAAGAACGTATCGGCCTCTTTGTCGTAATCCACCACGTCCACCATCACCTGGCGCGGTTTTCCGCTCTTGCGCCTGGTGGTGGTGATCAGCATCCATTGCGCGCCGGAGTATTTTTCGATCCACCAGACCAGACCCAGGCGATGCAGGATGAGCGGGGCTTTGAAAAACAATCTCAGCAGGCCGCGTGGCCGGCTTTTGAATACGCCCTCGGCAACAGGTTCGGTGGTCATGGTTATTTTCCTTTCTCGGATGCTTTCAGCACGCGCAGGGCGCGCAGCGTGATCCACTTGCTCGGCTTGCCCTTGACCTCGATGTCAGTCCACATCTTCCCATTGAGACTGTGCTTCAGCAGCCAGCGGCCATCCGGTTGGCGCTTGGAAATAATGAGATCTATGGCGTTGCGCAGGCGCGGGTCGTTGCCATGACCGGCCTCGCACAAGACGAATGCAGCCTCCAACACATCCGACGTGTACGAGAGCGGGAAGCCAAATTTGAACCACTCGCCGCTGACGCGTTCGTAGACCGGGTAATCGGCCGTCGCCAGATCGCGGCTGAAGAGGAAATCCACCCCGGCGGTTATGGCTCTTTTGACTTTCGGGATCTGCAGTGCAGGGGGAAGGTTTACTAGCGCGCGCAGCGCCTTGACCGCGCCCCAGGCGCAGGGCAGTTTCATGTTCGCCGCGCAGAGGAAGCCGGGCCCCGGCACGGAGGAGGCATACCACCACTCGAAATCCTCGCCCGTGACCGCTCCAGCCAGCCATTCGACGGCGCGGCGGAGGCGTTCATCTTGCGCGTAGCCAAGTGAAGTTAAAGCCCAGATCAAATTTCCATCCAGACAATGAATCGCGCCGCTGGGTGTGGCGTTGGCCGTCGCCGATAACCCGCAGTGGATTGCCTGCGCGTGCGACAGGCGATAGTCGCAGCCGCGCTGTATCTGTGAGTGGCTGCCATCCGCGCCCAGTTCGGCAAGAAAGATCAATTGCCAGACGGTGGAAAGATATTTGCGGCTATATCCGGGTCCGGGTTTATCCCACCAGCCCTCGGGGTTTTGCGCAGACAGGATTTTCCGCACCGGGTCGCTGTCCATGATGGCGCGCCGCGCGGCTAGTACTTCGAGATCATCCTCCGGGCGGTCGAGCAGGCCGCGCAAAGCGAAGTAGCGCACCGAGGGGTTATCGAGTTCGAGCAGCCAATCGAAAATGTTGTTCATCTCATCTTCTCCATGTGCCATGCTATACCTGACACGGCCATAAATTGCGGTTTTCTGCCGCCTGATTCGCGGGGCTAAAGCCGCCTGCTCAGTACATGGAAGTCCCTTCGGACTGGCGTTACTGGCGATGCGAGTCGGTTTCAACCGACTTTCACGAACTGAGGCAGGACTTTAGTCCGACGGAACGAGTTAGGCAAAAGATGTAGGGCGGGTTTCTTACCCGCCACCATTGGCGGGATTGGAATCCCGCCCTACTCGAAATCCATGATCGCAATTCCCGACGGCTCCTCCCCCCGTCCCCATTCTGGCCCGTAATAACCCAGTTTGAGCCAGTGCGCGTACGTGGAATGCGGCCAGTCTTCGGGATATCTGACATACCCATGCTTTACCGGATTCCAGTGAACGTAATCGAAATGTTTTTCGAGATCATGTTCATTTCGGATAACATGATCCCAGAAACGCGGTTGCCAAATATTTAGCGTTGTATTGATGTGATGGGCATGTTTGTAGTTGAGTGTGAAGTTGCGTTTGATGCTTTGCATCACTTCCGAGAAATTCCCGCTCTCGCTAACTACCCGCATCAGCCAGTGAAAGTGATCCGGCAGGAGGACATATGCCAGGAGACGAAAAGGATGGATTAGCTGTACGTTTCGCAAAGTTTCGAATAACAGATTTACATCCGACTCCGCGCGGAGAAAGTGCTGACGTTTACGTGTAACACCTGTGATGAACACAATGGCATCCGGGATGTAGTAACGGCGAAAGTTAGGCATAAATCATCTTCTGTCATTGGCGGGAATGGAATCTCGCCCTACGTGGATCGGTTGTAGGGCAGGTTTCTTACCTGCCGAGTTGCGGCGGGAATGGAATCTCGCCCTACGTGGGTCGGCTGTAGGGCAGGTTTCTTACCTGCCGAGTTGCGGCGGGAATGGAAT
>JAHIMK010000048.1 GCA_018896675.1 Nanobdellota archaeon | reverse complement strand
TAAACGGCGCTACCGCAGGAAGTGCGGTAAGTAACGCTTTGGGAGATGAAAGGTTGCTTTCGTCAATGAACCAAGAACTCTCTTTGCATTCAATCTAATGGATGCCCCACAGCTTGCTGTGATTGGGAGGCTTCACTTTTACCTATAACATATTTAGAATAAGGAATTATATTTGTCAATAAAATTCTTCTTTGAAAATAATCGTTAATTTCTTGGCCATATAATTCTAAAGGAACATCTTGAAAAAAATTATCTTTAGGTTGAACTTCCTTAACATATTTTCGCCTAACAAAATTTGCAACATCCAATATCTGTTTAACACCAAATGATTCTGAAAAAATCTTTTCTTCTAAAGATTTCAATTCATTAGGAGTATAAATTTCTAAGTTCATGGTTTTTTAAAACTTTAAGTTATTTAAAAATATTCCTATAGCAAAATTTTAAAAATAATGAAAACCTTAATTATGATATGAAAAAGAAGAAGAAAACTTTTAAAAAATATATTAATTCCTTAAAAAATAAAATTTCTAAAATCTTAGGGTTACCTTTAAACAATAATGTTAATGAAGTTTTAAAGCATAAGATGGAAAAAGGAAATAAAAAGCTGGAAAAAGCCAAGAAAGATGCAATAAAACAATTCAATCCGAAAATTGTTGAAGAATTTGATAAACTTGCAAAGAAGAAAGCTGACAAATTAGTAGGCAATGCTCCTAAAACAAAAATGTATGATAATCTTCAATTAAAGAAAAAAATTTTAGATAATATTAAAAGATTAATATCCCCTTTCAAAAGTTCAAAAAAGAAAAAAGAAATAGAAGTTTTATTTCCAGAAAAATAATTTATTTAACAACTTCTAGTTTTCCAAAACGACCTGCAGTTAATTGCATTTCACCTTGAAATTCGTTAACATAGCCGTTAGTGATTTTAATTTTATTTCCAACATCTACCATGTCTATCTCGTCATTCCATAGAGTTAATTTCATTTCTCCAGAATCATCCTTAATTGTAGCATTAGCTACCCTGCCAGGTTTTCCAGATTTCTGAAATTCTCTTATGTCTCCTATATCGGTAATTTCAACTTCAATGTCGACTTTACCTTGCCTTGGTTTTAGTTCACTGATTTTCATTTTCTAAGATAAGCAACCTCCTCTTCTAATAAATCAAACTCTGCTGCAATAGAATTATCATAACCATTCTTAGACAGCGTTGAAAATAAAGGTATGAATTGTTTAAAAGCATTTCTCTTTGAAACGTGAAGTTTAAGCGAAATTTTGTCAGAAATCGCTTTTCGCTTAGCATTTCGCATATTAGCAAACCAATATTTTAGTGGCCTAGAACTTCTTTTGTATTCAATAATTGCAGGATTTTTATCTTGTTTTGCCACTGAAATGCCTGCCGTCATCAAAGAATTCATATGCACTAAAAAACGCCAATGCTGTTGTCTCCTTATTCTACCGTTAAAAACATCAGCTTTTGATAAATAATCATAAGCTTTTAGTAAAGATTGACCAGAATATTCTTTCGGCAAGTTATGATCCAGCCAAAGTTTCCTTGCATCAAAGTCAACATCTATATTATCAAATGCTCCCAAAACATTTTCTGGTTTTTTACTTTTAAAAATTAAGAGTAAGGCATTTTCAATTTCTTCCTTTTGATTTCTAGAAGTTAATACATCTAAATTATCAATCTTATCGCTTAAAATATATAAAACTTGCAAATCAGTCATAGCAGCACGCATATCTCCTCCTGACTGTCTAGCTAATGATTTCAAAGTATTTTCATCATACTCTATCTTTTCATTATCACAAATATTTTTCAAAACCTTAAATATCTCCAAATATGTTAAAGAAGGAAATTCTATCATAGTTGATTTCTTTTTCAAATCTTTAATCTTTTCTTTTTCAGGATCATTTGCAGTTAATATTACAGGCCATTTAGAATCTTTAATAATATCCAAAATAATTTTTGCTGCTCCACGATCTTTTGAAGATAAATTATCAACATCATCCACCAAAATTATCTTACCTTTATTGAACAAACTCATTTGCTGAGAAGCATTGCCTATTGTTTCTAACAACTTTTCTTTATTTCTAGTATCTGAAGCGCTTAATTCTAAAACTTCATAATTCATTTCCTTAGCTAAAGCATAAACTGCTACAGTCTTTCCTGAACCTGGCGCACCATAGAATAATAGAGAACCTTTACGATATTTGTTAACAAATTCTTTTAATTGAAGTAAAGCTACTTCCCTCCCTTCAAATTCTGAAAGTTTTTTAGGAGTATACTTAGCTATCATACGGTGCATTTTCTACCTCTATATTAAAACCTAATTTTTTAATATTTTGCTCTATCTTTTCAATATCTTGGCTTATAGCTTTTTCCTTAAATCTTTCAATCTTTTCATCAATTTCCAACAATTTTTCTTCTAAAACTTTTAAATGACTAATTAATTTTTGTAAATCATTATCAAAAGTGTTTTTTTCTATTTTTTCATTGCAAATAACTAATTCTTGTTCTTTTAATTGGAAATTGCTTTTAACAGATTCAAAATATTCTTTATTAATTTCGGCTAATAAGATTAATATTTTATCCTGATTTTTTTCACTGATTTTTCCATTATTCATTTCTTTCTTCAAAGATTCTAACAAATTAACTATCTCTAAATTTTCATCTTTAAACAATGCAGAAAAAGGATTATCAAGATATTTATCTATTAATTTATCCATATACATTTTAGATAATTTTCTTAAAGGTCTTGAGATATAAGCAAACTTATTTGTAAAATTGCTTTTTATTGCATAAAGATTATTTTCTAAATTACCTCTTTTTTGTTTTAAGTCAATAAGCTCTAAAAAAACTTTGTTTTTCTTAAAATTTTCAATTTTATTTTTTAGCTCTTTTTCTTCTTGCATAAAATTGTTTCTTTCTTCTTCTGCTTCTAGCAAAAATTTATTCCTCGTTTCTTTTTCATCAATATAATCATAAATCTCTTTTAATTTAAAGATAATATTTTCTATAAGCTCTAATTTATCTGTTTTCTTAGAGATATCTTTAATAATATTTGTAAGTTCGTTCAACTTTTTTCTAATTTCTTCAAGTTCCTTGCCTATTAAGTTTTGCATTATGTAAAAATTCTTAGTAGTTTTTTTACTGAAGATAGTCATTTCTTCTTGTAATTTATTACAATAATCTTTGATAGAACTTGAATCTAATTTTTCTGGCTGTTCTAACAACTTTCTAAAAGTGTTTAAGCTTAATATGTAGGCTTTCCTATTGCCTAAGACAAATCCTTTTAATCTTTCTTCTACTTGCATAGCTTTAATGTCTATAGCTTCAAGATTTTCCAAAGCTTTAGATAAAGAATTGCTTATTTCTTTTATTTTTTGGAAATCTTCATTAAAACCTAAATCTAACTTTGGAAGCAACCATTTAGTAAGTTCAAAAAAATCTATTTTCTCTTTTTCCTCACCCTTAAAGAGTTTTTTAAAAAAATCAAGCATCTTAAAATCCCATAAAATTTGCTAATAATGCTTCTAATTGTATGAACTCGTCTGAACCTTCTACCATTCTAAATTCTATCTCACCACATTTATCTACTAAAAGAACTTTCTTTTGATCAGGAATGTCTAATGACCAAACTTCTTTTTGTATCTGTTTAATTATGTCTAAGCCAGATAAACCATGCTGCAACATTATGTCTAATAACTTATTTCTTGCAGTTTCAAACTTTCCTCCAATAGCCATTTGTAAAATTTCTTTTACTTCTTTTGGTCTAGCTACAGATGCCAAATCGCAAACTTTATCTTCTGTAACTGTGTCATCTATAGCTGCACAACTTTGCAAAATATTTGTTAATTTTCTAACGTCTCCTTCTGCTGCCTCACACAAGGCTTTTCGTGTTTCTTCATTTATCGTCAAATTTTCAGTTTTGGCAATATTATCAATGACATGATTTATTTCTTCCTGTAATAATGGTTTAAATTTGAATACTGCACATCTACTTTGTATTGCATCTACAATCTTACTAGAATAATTACAGCTTAAAACAAATCTTGTACTTGAAACAAAGTTTTCCATTGTTCGCCTTAATGCCTGTTGTGCTTCTTTTGTTAAGGAATCACATTCATCCAAATAAATTATCTTAAATGGATAATCGCCAATTGTTTTTGTCCTAGCAAAATCTTTTATTGTGTTTCTAACAACATCAATGCCTCTTTCATCAGATGCATTAAGTTCTAAGAAATTTCTTTTCCAATCTTCTCCAAACAATTTCTTTGCAATAATGATAGATAATGTTGTTTTTCCGCAACCTGGAGGCCCTGCAAAAAGCAAATGTGGCAGGTTTTTCTTTTCTACCATTGCAGCTAAAGTTTTTACTATGTCTTTTTGACCTTTTACTTGCTCAAAAGCATCAGGCCTGTACTTCTCTGTCCATATTGTAGAGATATTATGCATTGTAACAAAGCAAAGAAGTGTTATTTATAAAATTTTAGGTAGTATTTGCCAAAGGTTAATGTAATTGCTCTTTTATTGGAAGTCCAGCTAAATCCTTAAGAACAACGGTTAAAATCTTTTCATGCATTTTTAAGAAAATCATTTCTTTACCACCTATCTCTTTTTTGATTAAATCTTCTTCTAAATTTACAGGATATGGATGCCAAGTCATATCTATTTTTTTAGTTTTATCATCATAAACATGTGTCATCCATTTTTCTTCATTATTTATTGATTTTTTTGAACTTTTAATAACTTTGACAAGTTCAGAAGATTCTTTATCTAAAATATTTGTTCTTAAATTTCCTAATTCATAATCATCATAATATTGTAAAATATAACCCTCAAATTGTGTTTCTAAAAAATCCTCTTTTTTTAGCACTTTAATGCCCATAAGGGTAAAATCTTATTAAACTATATATAATTTATGTGGAAAACTTTAATAATTAGAGATATTTTGAGCAATTTATGTCTTGGAATTCAGATATACCTATAAAAGAGCTACCTCGAAATATAAGAACATTCTTCCTAAAAGAAGCTAATTATTTATTTAAAGATTTAAAAAATAATAAATTAGTTGTTATTTTAGTTAATGCACCTGAACCCAAACATTGTGGACATAAGATTAGAGTTGTAGATTGCCAAAATCCTTGTTGGTATAGCGAACTTTATCATTCTATAGATTATTTTAGAAGAGATAGATCTTTAAGAGCTTTAGAAAGGATTACTCAATTAAATGATGGGTCTTTTAGATGTTCTCCATATAAATATGATGCAATTTATAGACAATTAATATTTCAAAGATTAGTTGAAGGCCATGAAGCTGAAAATTTTGAAATTCCTCCAAATAATAAAGTCAGAAAATATTTTAATTTATCAAAATTAGAAGATAAATTAGAAAAAATTGAAATTATACCTTTTTAGAATATATATATTTATAAATTATTAATTTCTCTAATTAAAAGATTTAAAATGGGTGATGATTTATATTTAAAATGTCAATGCAGTCAAGGTGCTTTTAGTAATGAATATCTTATTAGTTTCCATACTAATGACGGCGCTGAAAAATTCTGTTTTGTTAAAAAAGAAGATGTTATTGTTCAAGAAGAACCTTCGCGAATAAATCATCCAGAAGGTTTAGTTAAAATAGTTCTTAAAAGATTAGAAAAAAATAATGCGATTGTTAGAATTACAGATGTTGGCAATCAAGAAGTCAGAGATTATACAGTTGATACTTATAGAATTGTTAATCAAAGTAAAATTAAATAATTTATTTCTTAAAAAATTTTAAAAAGTCTTTCTTAAAAGATTAAAAAATTAAAGAAATTCGAATCACTTTAAGTCTTGCGAGTAAAACACAAAACAAAGCCAACCGAAGTCAACTCTGAAAAGTGTCAAACTTTCGCACTTAAAGTAACGAACCACTCCAAGTCTTGCGAGTAAAACACAAATCGAAGCCAACCGAAGTCAACTATGAAAAGTGCTAAACTTTCGCACTTAGAGTATAAAATAAGATAATATAAACTTATTTAAGTGTTTTGGTTTTCGTTTTTAGCATTCTTTAGTGGTTGAGGTCTTAAATATCCTTTCTCATATAATGCTACAGAAGCTATTGCAACAAAGGTTGTCAAAAAGATTATTAGTAAAGCAATTTCTGTAATATATGGAATATTAACTCCAAAATTTGCAGGCATGAAAGCTAATACTGCAGACACAAACCCCCTCGGCAATATTGTTGTTAATAAGAATACCTTATCTTTGAATTTCCTATCCATTTTAACTAATACTTTAGAAGATAAATATCTTGCAAACATTGCAATTATCAACAAACCAACTGCTATCAAAACTAAATTGCTTGACAAACTCTTAACACTAAAGATTATTCCTAATAAAACAAAGAAAAAAGTTTTTGTAAAAAATGAAATTGCTGACTGGACAGTATGAATGCTACTCATTGTTTTTCCTGAAAGAGCTTTAATAGTGTGTGTTTTCAAGTTAAAACGGTTTATGATTTTAGATGAATTGCCTAATAATAAACAGAATACTAAAACGGCTATAGCTCCACTTCCTTTCAAATATTCTACAATGGCATACAAGATAAACAAAACGCCTAATGTAGCAACATAACCTAACTTTGATTTTAATTTGCCTAACATGTAAATCCAGAATATTGCTAATGCAACGCCTATCATTAAAGCAATAGCAAATGAAGAAGCTATTGAACCTGCTGCACTCTTAAAAGTTATTGTTTGGGAAACTATGACTTCCATTACAATGATTGCAGCTGTAATTAGTAAAACATCGCTGATAACAGATTCAAGCATTAATAGATCTTTGAACTTATTATCAACTGAAAGCCTTGAAACTAAATATGAAACAGTTATTGATGTTGTTCCTGCAGTTATTATTGCAATGAATAATGAATTTAAGAAATTCCAGTGCAATACTAAATTTAAGAACATTGTAGTTCCAGTAATTGATAGGATTAAAACTAATAATCCAAATAATAATGTTTTTGAAAAGTTCTTAACCAATGTAAATATGTTTAATGCCAGGCCTGAATCTAATAAAATTATTATCAAAGCTAATTTTGCAAAAAATGGAGCGACCTCTATAAAAGGTTCTGGATTTATAATTTGTAATAAAGGTCCAATTAACAAACCTAATACTATTAAGAATACGGCTTCAGGAATTTTTGTTCTGTTGAAAAGAAAATTACCTGCAACCCCTATTAAAACTATAGCACCAATAAGCAACAAGCTATCCATAGTTAATTATAAATCAAAATAGTTAATAAGATTTACTATCTAAGAAAAGGTTATAAAGAATTGAGATTTATTAATTGTTATGTCAATAGATAAAAAAGTTTATGAAAAATTAAAATGGGCTGCTAAATTAATAAATAAAGAGGAATGTAAAAAGCATTTAACTATATTGGAATTAACAGCCGCCATATATGAAGATAAAGATTTTAAAGATGTAGATTATAATAAAGTCCTAGAACATTTAAAGGGATGTAAATTGTGCTCAGGAAAAGTAAAAAGGGAGCAAGAAGAGGATCCTTTAGTAAAATTATATCATGAATTAGGTCCTGAAAAATTCTATGAAGTTATAAAAAAATAAAATTAAGTTAATAAGATTTACTATCTGTTTTTTACAAGAAGGTTTTTATAAACTTTTAATATTTTACTTTTAAAATGTATGACGTAAGAACCCTACCATTAAATTTCGTTTTCTGTGAATAATTTAATATTATTCTTTTTTAGAATCTTAGCAAATACACCATCGCCATTAATTAATTTTCCAGAAAAAGTGCCGTCGTATACCTTACCAGAACCACAAGAAGATGATTTTGATTTTACAATAGCTTCATTACAATTAGCTAGTTTAGCAATTTTCAATGCTTCTTCTGCTCCCCTTTCAAATTGGGCAGTGACATCTTTTCCGTCTTTGGTAAATATCTTATCATTTTTCTGTTCTGCAGGAGTTCTTGGAGTAGTTAATCCGCCCAATTGCTCTGGACAAACAGGAATTGCTTTACCTTGCTTAACTAATTCAATAACTTTCAGGCAAGGTCTTGCTTTACCATCCCATCTACATTTTATTCCTGCTAAACAAGCGCTTACAATCTTCATAGTTATAATAAAGAAGAGTTAATCTATAAAACTTTTGTTAAGGTAGTAGTTATAAGTGGGAAGTTTTAAATAAGGACATAAATTCAACCATTTAATGAACAAATTAGATGTAAAAAAACAATTAAGGCTAGCAATTGAGAATATACATAAAGAATATTCTAATTTAAAAGGTATATTTTTATATGGAAGTTTTGTTAGAGACTATCCAAATCCACAAGATATAGATATTCTACCGGTTCTGGAAAAGAAGGAATCGGAAAGAGAAAACCCTTGGCTAAGAGGAAATGAATTAATCAGAGATTATTTCAAAAAGTATTTTCCAGATTTTTCTCAAGCAAAACCCATAGCTAAAAGTGGATTAAATGGCGGAACGGATTATTATTGGACACAAAACATCCTACATGCCGGAAGAGGTGTTGTCTATCTTACAGGGTCGGAACATTTAAGACAAAGTGTGGAACAAATCAGAAGTGGACTAGAATATTTCATTGGAACTGAAGAAGCGACTCTAAAGGTTAAAGCTATTTTAAGTTTATGTTAGTGAAGCCTCCCAATCACAGCAAGCTGTGGGGCATCCATTAGATTGAATGCAAAGAGAGTTCTTGGTTCATTGACGAAAGCAACCTTTCATCTCCCAAAGCGTTACTTACCGCACTTCCTGCGGTAGCGCCGTTTAAGG
>JAHIMK010000047.1 GCA_018896675.1 Nanobdellota archaeon | reverse complement strand
GAAAAAGACGCATTTGATAAAGATTTATTAAAAGATAAAGATGTAAATTTGATTGTTGGTCAACGTCCAAAATATAATAAAAATGGCAACGAAGTACCACAATCAACTCTAATTAAATGGATTGAGGATTATAAACCTTCAAAATAAAAATTTTTATTTTTTATAATTAAATTATAAAGATTTACTCCATAATTTCTATGGAGATATTAACACCTTCAGGTATAGGAACTCTCATAACAAACCTTAATGTATCTCTCATTTTAGCTCCCCCCTATTTAATAGGCATAGTGAATTAACTCGAATATATAAAAGTTTCTATGGTAATTTTAAAAAAGAATTAGAATTTAAAAAATAAATGTTTATTTATATCTCTTGGAAAGTTCCCTTAATGAAGCATCTACTTCTTCAGCAAAAGGAATTTCTGAACGTGCACGTTCTCCCAATTTTTTCATTGGTTCTAGATATGGTCTAGAGAATACTGCTAATTCTACATTTAGATTGATCTTTTTAACATAGCCATAAATGATGTCTGCTATTGCATCTACAGTCATATCGCATCCTTTATCAAGTATCACTTCCATTGGACGTTGAACAAGAATTCCCTTATTTACATATTGGTCTCTAGGAGTATCCATTTTTGGGTGGTTTGATGCCCATATACACTCATTTGTTTCTTTGTTACGTTGCCTTATAATCACTTTTTTATCATCTTTAGATTCACCATAAACTGTTATATGGTGTTTTAGTGTTTTTCCAAATTCTTCTTCTCTTATTTGGTTACTATTTTCAGGATTAAATCTTAGATTGTTATCATTCAATAGTCCGCTTGCGCAACCCATTGCCATTATGCCACTAGCGACAATCATTCCTAAATTTTTTAGTATTTTCATTATTTGCCTCCCCAGTTTTTTACAAGTTCTGGTACTTTTTGTTACTATTATCAAGTAATTAATAATTTATAAACCTTTCGGTTTAAATTCTTTAGAAGCCTTCTAGCAAGCTAACTATGTTCCAAATCTGCGGCAACACGTAAGAAGGCACATTCGGGTCATCAGAAAGATTATCTAATTCTTGTAAAGCTTTGTTAGCTTTCATCTTTATGTCACCTTCTTCTTTTAATAATGCAATGGCATTTTGAACCTTTAAACGGACATTCCTAGGAATAGTATTATCTTCTTGTAGAATTTCTAGAGTTTCCATAAGTTCGTTCATATCAGACATTTTTATCCTCAAAGATTTATTTAGCAGGTTTAAGTTCTTTAATAACTTCACTTTGAAGCTTTTCAGCTTTTTCCTTGATGCTATCTTCTTGTTTTTTAATATTTTTTAACCTTAATTCAACAATTTCTTTTCTTGATTCTAAATCTTTCTTTAATTTATCTTTATCAGCAGCAACCATTATGCTGCCTACCATTTTATAACAATCTCCTTTTGAAATTTCTAATTCTTTCAAAGCATTATCAACTTCTAATTGTTGTGCTTGGAAATTTTGTCTTTGCATCATAAAAGTTTGTATATTCTGCTCCATCATTTGCAATTGAGCTATTTTTTGTTCAGTTTCTTTTTTTACGTCGGACATTTTTTTTACTCCTTTAAACTGCTTTTAAATTAGTATTTATTGATCTTGTTTTGTATAGAATTTTACTACCACAATAAGGGCATCTTATTTTTTTTCTTGTGTACTCTGACTTAACTTCTTTTTCACAATTAAAGCATTTATAGTTTACCATATTTATTCTCCTAGTTTATAGGCTCCACCTGTAAATTTAGAGTCGCATTTGTTACATTTCCAAATCCCTGTAGCCAACCTTTTAGCAGTCTTTCTACCACAATATGGACATTCTTGCTTTTTTCTTTGTATTTTCTCTACATTAGTAATCTTAGTTTTAAGCTTTTTACCATATCTTGCGCCATATCTAGCTGCTGAGCCTAATTTTTTAGTTGCCATAATAATTCCTTACAATTAAGTTTTGAAAATCTTGTTCGTTTATAAATGTTTTGTATTAATTTAATCTTGTTTTTTAGGTTTTTTGTTCTTATAGCGGCCTCTTTTCTTGACCTTTTCTAATCTTTTCTCAATCTCTTTAAAGTCCTTAATCTCTTCTTTGTAACCTTCCATGACAGCATTGAAAAGCTCTTCAAAATGTTTATAGTGCTTACTTTCTAGGGCTCTGTGTAGTAAATGCAAATCAACAGCTTTGTCTTCAACCTTTTGCGAAATGAATCCAAGACCAAAGTCTATGAAATAAATCTTTTCCCTGATTAACATGTTTGATGTTGTTAAATCTCCGTGGATTATATTATTGTTGTGCAGCTTTGCAACTTTCTTGCCTACTCTTTGAAAGATATCTTGTCTTTCCTTGCTTGACATCTTGTCAATCTCATCTCTTAGTTTTTTACCTTCAATAAATTCCATTTCAATAATCATTGCTTTGTCACAGCTTTTTAGAACTTTAGGTACTGGGATAATTTCTCTAGCTTTTTCTAATAGTCTTGCTTCAAATCGTGTAGTTTTTTGCCTGATTCTTTTATCAATATCTATGTGTCTATATTTTTTCTCAATTCTTTCTTTTATTATTTTATTATCTTTAAGCCAGATAATGGCCTCTGCGCCTTGAGCAATCTTTTTCATAGTTTAAATTCTTTAGAAACAGGTATTTAAGATTTACTCATTATCTCCCTTTTCTTCCAGCTCGCTTTTTTTCAATATGTAAATCTTCAGAAATCATCCCATAAATATCTTTTTTGTTCATACCATATTTGTTTGCAATTGAACCTGCTAAATTTCTTAATTCTCTAATCTCTTGCCTTTTTGCCTGTGTTCCATAAAATCCCATTTTTGGTTTTATTGCAGTTAATCTATCTACAACATGGTACATTAATGATTCATAATCTCCTTTGTAATCTTTTACTTCTTTTCTTAAGCTTTTCATATTTACTTCTTTTTCTTTACCTAAGATATCTTCTAACTTTCTACTGCTCATGAATAGAATAGTTGCTACCATTAAGAATAATAATCCTAATACCGGATTAGTGGTTGTTGTTATAGTTGCATTACCTGTTATTGATGCGTTCATTAGTAATGGTAATCCTAGAAGTAATAACATTAAGCTGATTGTTATTAACATGAATTTTTGTTTCATTAGTTTTTTAATATTTTTTAATTATATAAAGTTTATCTTATGGCCTTTGCTTTGTTAGCTTTTAATTGTTTAATGAAGAGAATTTGTTTAATAGCGGGGCAAAGTTTATATATAAGTTGTATATACTTTGTATATATGGCTACTGAATTGATTACATTCAAGATGGAACAGGACTTTTTGAGCGAAGTGGATGAAACTGTAAAACTTTCTAATTATCAAAACAGGACTGAATTTATAAGATCCGCTTTAAGAGAAAAGATAAATGAATTAAAATTAAAACAGGCAATTATTAGCTTAGGCAAATTGAAAGGTGCTTCTAAAGTTAAAACAACAGATAAAGAGAGGATTAAAGCAAGAGAAAAAGTTTTTGCTGAATTAGATAAATTAATTAAATAATTTCTTCAGGTTTTACAACAATACAAAAATCTTTTAGTTTCAAAAATAATTCAAAAAGTTATTTCTAAATCTATTATAGTAAAACCTCAAATTAAAGTGAATATTGTTGAAGATCCTGGTGATAACAAGTTTATAGAAGTGGCTATAACTGGAAAAGTAGATTATATAATAAGTCAAGATAAGCATTTGTTAAAAATCAAAAAATATCAAGGTATAAAAATAATAACTCCCAAAGAATTTACATGCCAAAGCCTTTAGGCATCTTTCCTTTGAACTTTTTCATCATCTTGTTCATATCTTTTTCAGAGCCCATGCCTTTCATTTGCTTCATCATCTTTTTAGTCATCTTGTACTGCTTTAACAATTCTCTAACTTCTCCAACAGTAACACCAGCACCTTTAGCAATCCTTTCAACTCTATGTCCAGAAATAATTTCGGGATTTTCCAACTCTTCTTTAGTCATGCTTTGCAATACAAACTTCCAAATTTTAACTTTACCTTCCTGTCCTTTCAACATGTCTTTAGGAATGTTTAAGTTGCCCATGCCAGGAATCAAGTCCATGATTTTAGTTAACGAACCCATCTTGTTCATCATCTTCATTTGTTCATACAAGTCAATGAAATTGAACTCACCTTTCATCATTCTCTTACCTAAATCTTCAGCATCTTCTTGAGATATAGCTTCCTTAGCTTTTTCTAACAAAGCTTCAATGTCGCCCATGCCTAACAACCTACCAACAAAGCCAGTTGGATTAAATTGCTCTAAATCTTCAGGCTTTTCTCCAACTCCTATGAACTTGATAGGTGCATCTGTTACAGAACAAGCAGTTAATGCTCCTCCACCTTTAGCAGTACCATCCATCTTAGTAATTATAACACCATTAACATGACAACTATCATGGAACTGTTGCGCTTGCGCTTGCGCAGACTGTCCAATGTCAGCAGAAATTACTAGTAAATTCTCATTAGGTTTAATGTATTTGTTTAATCCTTCTATTTCTTTGATTAGGTCTTTGCTTAAAGCATCTCTACCTGCAGTATCTATAATTAAAATATCATAATCTTTGAATTCTTTTTCAAACTCTTTGTAAATTTTTAAAGCATCTTTTTCTTTTTTATTAATAAAACATTGTGCATCTAGTTTTTTACAGATTTGTTCTAATTGTTCAGGTGCAGCTGGTCTGTGTACATCTAATCCAATTGCTGCTATTTTGAAACCTCTTTTTTGGTAGAATTTCAATAGTTTACCTATTGTAGTAGTATTGTGGACAATTATTCCGTTTGCTATGAAATTATGTGTTTCATTAACAGTAAGATCATAAACATATTCTTCAGTATTTTTTTGTTCTATTGAATTGACTTTTATCCAGCACAAGTCTGATTCAGCTAAATTTTTTAACATTTCTTCTGCATTGGATTCTATCAAGCTTAATTTTTCAGCGCCTTTTTCTGTTATGGTTATTTTTAATGGAGAGTTCCTTTCAAGAAGAACTAATTTCTGTTCTTTCAATCTGAACAGCATTGCATTCATGAATTGTTTTGAGTAATTTAATCTTGCGCAAAGCTCTTCATAATATAGTGGCTTATCTTTAATTTTATTTAAAATCTTTAGCCAGCTTTTCTTGACTTTGCCTAAGCATTTAATGAACTTTTTTAGTGATGCTTTAGTTATAAATCCTTTAGCTTCATATCTACCATAAGATGGCACATACTTCTGAATTTCTCCGATTGTAGCTCCATACTTTTCCCTAATTTCTTTCAACAAGTTTCCAGCAGGAATCAAATGGCTTTTTCCTTGAGTCTGACCATTTCCTATGATGAAATTAGAGAAAAGATTATTTCTTTTATAAGTTAAAACTGGCTCAAAATTATATGCAAACCTTTCGCTGTCTTCTCCTTTTATGAAAATTCTATAGTAAAATTTATTATTAATTTTTCTTAATGAAATAGAAGAAAATATTTTGTACCTTAATAATATGCTTCTTAACTGTTCAGAGAATATCTTGCTTGCAGTTGTTATCTCTATGCTCCTGCTCTTTTTGTCTGCATATCCATCGCACGTAAAGTAAGCGCTTATGAATGATGATAAGAATTTTTTGTCGAGCTTCATCAACATTTCCATAGACATTGTATCGCTTTTCTTTCCAATTGGAAGCTTGAAGATCTGGTTAAAATAATTGACTAAATTAGTAGATGATATTGAGATTCTCCAAGTATTCCTGTTTTTTAATAATGAAGGCTTTATATTGAAAAGATTTTTTGAAAGCTCATTTATCCTGTCAATCACTTCTTGGTCTATAGTTGTGATATTGATTGAGTTTTTATTAATATTTCCATCGCCAAAAACATATCCTAAAAATTCTGCAAGATTATTGGACATTTCCAATGGGATTATGTGACTATATTCTTTGTTTCTTTTTACTTTTATTTCATTTGATAGCTTTAATTTAATACCTTGCTTTAATGCAGACCTAATCCATGATAATGACAGCTCTCCAAATTTTAATCCTCTGCTGAACCTACTAAACCCTTGTCTTATCTCTAACTTTTCATGCGCTTCTTTTAATGTATTGTATTTAGCTTTCAGCATTTCCTTTAATTGTGAAGCCAATCCAGCATCAAAGAAATTTAATTCTAATGAGCTATTAAGCAGGATTTTTTTAATATTTAATTCCTCGCTTTCAAAAGGAATGTATTGTGGCGTAGCTATTTTGTCATCTATCTTAAGTTTGTCAGCCCTTTTTTTAATTAGTTTTCCCTTATCTAATACAAAAAAAGGATGTTCTGGAGTCACAGTTATTTTGTGATTGTTTCCATTGTCTATGCTTATTTCTAATAATGGATTAGTTTTTTTAAGTTTCCAAATTGTTGAAGCTTCTCTTTTTTCTATCTTTAGGTTTTTTGGATTAAAAGAATAAATTGGAATATTGCATTCCTTGGTAAGTCCATCTTCTATCTTGGTTTCTTCTGATTTTTCTTTATCATAAAGCTCTTTTATAGTTTTTAATTCTCCATTTGACAATTGTATTATGGAATCGCCTTTTACGCATTTACCTGATCCAAACAAACCAATTAGCATGATTTTAAAAGGTTTCTTTTTTTCTATAACAATTTCTGATTTTTCTCCGCCTAAGAATTTTATAAGTTCATCGTGTACGACTTTTACTAAGAATTCTTTTTGAGAGATTCCTGCCGGAGCTTTCTCTTCTTGAAATCTTCTTTTTATTTCTTTAGTTAACTTGAATACTAATTGTACATTAACATCTGCTTGTAATAATGCTCTTTGTATGTCTCTTATTAGCTCATTTATTAGTTTTTCATCTACAAACATGCTTTTAGCTATCTTGCTTAATGTTGTTTTTAGACTTGATCCTAATTTCTCTAATACCATGTTTTTGCTTTGTTTTAGGGTATTTATAAGGTTTATGTTGTTTTTGTTGATTGTGTTATCCTGAAACTATTTCCTAAGGATAATTTATTTCGTTTCATTTTATTAAACCTCCGCTTTCATCTTCCTGATGAAAGCTTGTTGCGGAGTCTCTAATTCTGCAAAATTAAGGCTCCTATGCGGTCTGATTTCATTATACCAGTGCATAAATTCTTCTTTAGTTGCAAATGCATGCCTATGATTTTTATAGAGATCATTGAACTTCTCTGATTTTCCATTGGTTTGGGGATGTTTAATTTTACAAAGGATATGTTTGATTTCATTCTTTTTTAAAAATTCATGAAATCTAGATTTTTGATCCTCTCCTTTGATAAATTGTGTGCCATGATCTGTGATACATTGTTTGATTTTTCCATGCTCTAAAGCTTCTTTCATAGCTTTTATAGAATTATCTGTTGTTGCATCTTTCTCCTCGACAAGTGCAAGCATTTTTCTGCTTGCATCATCAATAACAGGCAAAACCCAAAGTCTTGATTTAGCATCATTATACCAATCCAAATGCACAGCTGTTAAACTATGCTTTCTTTCATAGCGAATCCAGTTTTTCTTTCGAATATCTGTTTTGTTTTTTGGCTTTGCATAATCTAAATTAATCATAATTTTATGAATATGATTATGAGGTATATGGGTTCCAAAATCTCGCTTAATCAACTTCTCTAAAGTTGATGCTGAAACACGATACTTTTCGTAAGCTTTTTTTACTATCATTCTTTCCATATCTGTTATGGGGCGCTTTGGTCGCCCCATCCTCCTGCCTATAGCAGGAGGTTCTCCTTTTATTAGATATTCAGAATAGATTTGGTATACACGCCTAACTGAAATATTTGCCACTTTCCGGGCTTGATAGGCTGTTTCTCCATTATTTCGCATCCGAAGTATCTCTAATATTTTAGATCTAGTTAATTTCATAACTAGATTTATATCGTCCTTATGAAATACTTTTGGGATAACACAGTTGTTTTTGTTGATATAGCCGTTTTCTATATATTGTTTATATTGATTGTTACTCACAACTGGCTTTGTTAGCAGAGGCAAGTGTTTTTTACTTGAGTATTAATTCTTCTGTTTTATTGAAAATTAATAATTTTAAACTTTATAGGGACATCACTTTTTTGAATTTGATATGGAAAATTTTGGCACTACGAGCTCTTTAATCTTTAGATTTGGGCTTTTTCGTATACATGTTGTTATATGAAATTTCTAATTCTCCTCTTAGATAGAAAAAGGCTTGGCTTTAAAATAATAAGAAGGGGCAAATAAATAGAAATTCTTTTAAATCTCTTAATTTACTTTAATTATATGGAACAAGATTTAAAACAATTATTAGAAGATTGGCAGGCAATGCGTCAGTTAACACTTGATTTATTAGATGAGCTTCCAGAAGAACATCTTTCTTTTACTGTTGGCAAAAATATAGGAACTATTGGAAAACAATATCGCCATATTGGAGATGTTCAAATTTGCTATAACGAAGCAATTAAAACAGGAAAAGCAGATTTTAACAAATACAGGAGAGACTATTCTTTGGAAAATTCAAAAGAAAAATTAAAAGCGTTTCTAAAAGAAGTCAATCAAGAAATGTTAAAACTTATTGAAGAAAATAAAGACGCAAAAATCGATTGGTTCGGTGAAGAATGGGACATAAAACAACACATTAAAGCATTGATTGAGCATGAAATTCTTCACCATGGAGAATTAGTTGTCTATATTAGAACATTGGGTATAAACTTTCCTAAAAGTTGGGAACTATGGGGACTATAAATATTCTAAAAGAAGTTCGCCAAGAACTTAAAGCAAATGTAGAAGAAAAATACAGGTGTGATAATCAAAAATATTTCAAAGAAAAAATATCTTGTTATGGTGTAAGAACTCCAATAGTTCGTAGGATTGCTAAGAAATATTTTAAACAGATTAAGCATCTTAATAAAAATGAGATATTTGCTTTAAGTGAAGAACTTTTCAAAAATCAACACAATGAAGAAGCCACCGTTGCCATCCAATGGGTCGGCGAACTTTCTAAACAGTTTGAAAAATCAGATTTTAAGATTTTTGAAAATTGGCTCACGAAATATATAGACAACTGGGGAAAAGATGACGATTTTTGTTTACATATAATCCATCCCATGATTGAAAAATACCCTGACTTGATTGATAAAGTAAAATCATGGTCGCACTCCAAAAATATGTGGCTAAGAAGAGCTTCAGCAGTTAGTTTCATCACAACGATTGGTGCTTTTTATGCCACAAGACATAATCCTAAAGATATTTTTGAAGTTGCTGAAACGCTTTTGCACGATAAAGAAGATTTGGTGCAAAAGGGATATGGTTGGATGTTAAAATCTGCTTCTGTTCATAATCAAAAAGAAGTTTTTGAATTTGTAATGAAACATAAATCAAGTATGCCAAGAACTGCATTAAGATATGCTATTGAAAAAATGCCTGCCAATCTAAAAAAGCAAGCAATGATGAAATAGAATTTATTTGCCCCTAATTTTTTAAAAATAGAAAAGCCAATCCCTTTAATTTTGATAGTAACGGAGAATTAGAAACTCAAGCCACGCTGCGCTCTCATTCCGCTTCGCTACAATCGGGTCATATAACAAGGATTAGTTTCAATTGTGTTTAAGTTCTAAAAAATAATGGGGGGAGTTCTAAAAGTTAGTTTTTACTTCGTAAAAGAATTTAATTATTCTGATAGGGGAGTTCCTAAAAATAATACTAAAAACAAATGAGGCGGGGCGTTCTACTTCTTACGAAGTCTATTATATTCCTTTAAAGATACTTCACTTTGAAACTTATCCTTAATAGTATCCAGTATCTTTCTTATCAAATTATATGTATCTGCATTCTTTGCATATGCTATCCAACCTTCCAAAAAATCATAAACTTCATCATATGTTATCTCGCCATTATCAAATTTCTCACAAATAAGTTTTAACTTTCTCTTAAATGAGCGAACATTTCTTTTCTTCATTATCTTGTGAAACGGAAAAATCTTCAATCCAAGAAAATCTACACCATGAACAGACAATATTATCCTCGTCTTTTCTGGATGTAAGTCTAATACTAATTTTTCTCGTAAGAATCCAGCAATTTTTTCCTTCCATTCTGTTAATTGTTGCTCTGAACTATGCAAGATTACAAAATCATCCACATAGCGAACGTAATTTTTAGCTCTTATCTTGTGCTTAACAAATTGGTCTAGTTCATTTAGATACACATTAGCAAAAAATTGAGATGTCAGATTTCCTAATGGCATACCTTTTTCTTCGCTTGTGGAATAATTACTCAGCACTCTTCGTATTAACCACAAAACTTTAGGATCATTAATTCTTTTCCCAATTATTTTTAACAGAATGGAATGGTCAACTTCATCAAAATAATGGCGAATGTCTGATTTCAAGATAAATACTTGAGAAGTATTGTTTTTAGAAAGCTTTTTAAGAAAAAATTCAAAACGTTGGATAGCTTTAAGCGTTCCTTTGCCCTTACGATTAGCGTATGAATCATAGATAAACAGCTTTTCAAAGATTGGCTCAATAATATTACATAATGCATGATGAATAACTCTATCGCGAAAATCTGACTTGCTTATCTTTCTTGTCTTCGGATCTCGCAGGATAAATGTCTTTAATGGTTTTGGCTTATATAAATGGAAAAGAAGTTCAGTTCTCAATAAATCCAGATTTTCAGTAAGATTTTCTTCAAATTCAAGAACGCATGGTCTTAACGTCTTATGTTTTCGTGCATTCTTATAAGCTAATTCCAAATTTTTAGTACTACATAATACTTTCCAGAGATTACGAGGTTTCAAAAGAAGTGTCTCAGCATTATGGTGGGCTATTCCACGCAGGGCGTTACGATTGTTTACGTCACGATCATCGGCATTGAAGCTTGAATTGCTATAGAAATTATTCAGCCACGAAGCCCGCCCAACGTCATAGCTCTTGATGCCCATTTTTCACCACCGTTTCAACCATAATACTCAGAAGTATCGTGTCACGGTTGTCTTATCAGCTTAGAACAGGTCTAAACTGAATATTTCATAACGTTGTCGCCAAACGCCATGGCATAAGAGCGTGTAGTCCAGCTCTACTCCACATTACGTAGAGTAATGCCGAGACAAGAATAAAGAAAAAATTATGGTTTATATAACTTTCCAATTTCAGCTTGGAATGATTCCCAGCCAAATTTAGGAACATGTGTTCGGGACACTGCTAAGATTTCTTCCATAGTTGGACTTCTTACTCTTTCAGTTTCTTGTGGAGCTGATGGAACTTCATTTTCGGGCGCGTCGCCTGCGGCGATTACACGACGTACCCCACGCAGGGCGAGACGACCATTGCCTACGTCACGATCAACGGCACTAAAGCCCGAACTGCTACAGAAATAAAACAGCCACGAAGCCCGCCCAACGAATTTTTTATCATTACTTTTTAAAGTACCGTTCACATAATCGGGCATTAATACGAAAACGTAGGGAGTTTTTCCTGCCCCTGCAAACATCTCCATGTTTAGGCCAAAATTTTCCTCATCTGGACCATAAATACGTTGAGCAACTTTTCTTTGCTCAGTATTTAATTTATTTACTGCTTTAGGATCAACTACGAAATGTCCGTATTGGTCGTTGTCTTTCACAAGTTTTAATCCTTTTAGATTAACAACAACACTATCCTCATGCTCTAAAGAAGATTGAGCAGCATTAGCATCAGGAAAATAGTTTCCTTGTCCTGTTAGTTGCCTATATGCTTCCTCAATATTTTCTAAGACTAAATTTTGAGGTTCACGAGTAATAACCCATAAATGCTCTTTTTTTTGAACAGTATACAATTCACCATCAGCAGTATGAAACCATTGATTTCTTAATCCATGATTGGTTCTTCGTTCAGTGGTAAGTTGATCAACATGCTGAAATGTACCAGGCTCTAATTCTTTGTATGCCAATAAATCTCCTGTAACATTTTCTAATGCCATTTTAAGAGTAAAAATCACCGATTAGTTATAAAGCTTTTGCTTTTTATCGCTGTAAAGTAGTTTTATAGGAACGCCCCGCCTTGAAATGTGAAAAACAAAACACGAACTCCCCTTGCTACTTATTCTTGAACTATCGCTAAAGCTCTTTTTATGGAACAGAACTCCCCCAGTCCTTCGGACAGTATGTCTCGGCTACGCCTCGGATTGATTGGAACTTAAACACAACTCTGCGGACGCAGGTTTTCCGGACTTCGTAGCGGAAAACGAAACTAACATGATTAAATACAATAATTTTTGGTGATAATAACTTTAAAAACGACAATTTCTAAAAAAAAGATAGGCAATCTCTTAACTAAAAAGAATTTCGGCACTATTCACGGTCTTTCGTACAATTGAACAAACTCTTCTCTTTCCTGCTCTGTTAATCCTCTCACTTCACCCTCAAAAAACCCAAGCGATTTAAAGTACTCCTTTGTCATCCGATCAAATTCTTCTTTAGTTAAATTTAGACTATCATCAAAAGGTATTTTTTTAATTTCTGCTGTCACTTCTCCCATCGCTTGATTATGTTCATTATGGTTTTGAAATGTATAGAAGATACTCTCAATAGTTGGATAATTTCCACTTAATCCTTCTATCGTGCTTTTTATTCCTTGCACAAGGGAAGAGAGACTTTTATGAGAACAGAAAGGTACCCCATGAGGTCCATTTACGCCTTGAAAAGGAAATGATGTTGCACTAGAATGATATTGGCTATCATAAACCATTAACTCTGCAACAAAATACCAATTCTGGTTTCTTAGTTTTTTTATTTCATCCAATTCTTTTAATTCAGCTACACTAAGATTTTCATGGTCATGTTTGTGACATTCATCGTTAAATTCTTCATTCCGTTCTATATTCCATTCATCATACTTTCTTAATTCTTGTTCTGCTTCTTTGGGTGTTTCATATAATAATATTTCTACCATAATTATATTAATCATAAACTTGTATAAAAAACTTTGCTTCAAATACCCAAAAATTCACCGAAAGCTTTATATATTACTTGATATATCAACTGATATAACAATGAAACAAGAATTAGTTATGGAAACAGGAAACATCTTAAGATACCCCCGTCTAGACACAGTTCTAATGGTAGAAGAGTTTATTAAAAAGCATGATGGAGAATTCAAAAAAAGAAAATTTTGGGAATCTTTACCAAAAAAAATGATGTATCAAACCTTTTGTGTAATTATCGATTATTTATTGTATTCTGGAAAAATTTCAATAGATGCCGAAGGAAAACTCGGTTGGATTTATTATCCGGAATTGGCCAGAAAATATTATGCTAGAAAAGATTTAGGTAGAAGAACATGAAATTGTCATCAACTATTAGATTTGCAGATAAGAATATTCAAGATTCTTTCTATAAATTAGAACAAGGAGATGATTCTGAAAGAGAATTATTCCAATTAATAAATCAAGCCATGAACAATATTGAAGAAAATGCTTTTTGTGGAATCCAAATTCCAAAGAAACTCATTCCTAAAGAATACGAACAAAAGTATGGTGCTAAAAACTTACGAAAATATGATCTACCAAAAGGATGGCGTTTGATTTATTCAATTGTTAGAGATGAAGTAGTTATTATAAGCTTAATTCTGGAATGGTTTGATCATAAAAACTACGAAAGACGTTTCAAATATTAGTGCCGAAATTCTAAACAGAGATTGCCCTTGACGTAATAACTAGAAAGCCCTTCGGGCTGGAAACAAAATTGTCGTCTGGATGTATCGATAGGATGGCTCACTGTGTTCGCCTGAATCACCAAAAATTACTCTTCGTCGGCTACGCCTCCTCGTCTCGCCCACTGCGTAGGCTTCGAGTATTTAACAGCAATTATACAAAATCACCTCACATAATTGTTTTTTATTTAAAGTTTAAAATGGAATTTTAGTTCGGCAACTCTACGTTCGCTTCGCTCACTTGCCTCGGCTTCGCCTCGGTCGTATAACATGATTATACACAATCGTCCCAGATATGATTTACAAGATTATTTCGTTTAGATAAATCTATTAATTTTTTCTTCCAATATTCTGATTTTTTTGTCTATGAGTTGTTTTATGCCCATATTTATTTCTTCTCCTCATTAAGCACATAATAAGCGCCTCTAAAAGAGCCAACTTTCTTGAGATATTTGAATTTTAGCAATTCAGTAATCTCAGCAATCGCTGTACCAAAAGATGTGTTATTCAGCTCTTCATATTTCTTCGTCTTTATGGACTTATATTTTTTCAAAAATTCAATACATTTCTTTTGGCGTTCATTTAAATCCGCATATTCTTCAATTGGTTTCTGTTTACTTTGTTCATTATGTAAAACTATACGAAAAAATCTTTCGTAAATTCCAAATTCAGGGTCTCTTAATCCATGATTACGCATAGCATTAATCATACGCGGCACACCAGAACCTAATCCTTCTACATAACCATAGTCTCGTAGCAAGTGGTAAACTATTGGATTTCGTCTAACTGATAAAGTTCCAAATAATTCTTTTGGAAGACCTGTTGGCAAAGAGCCAGGGCTTGTAATTTCAATTCGGTTAGTAAAAAGATAAATCTGGATTGAATCTTTACTAAAATAATCTCTGTGGGCAACCGCATTTACAATTGCTTCTCTAATAACTTCAAGAGGATATTCGTATTTCTCATGCCTTTTCGCTTTATCAGTAATTTGAATGCTTTTTGAAAGATTCTTTTTAAGAAATGAAAGCGATTTTTCTATTGAACTTACAGAATCAGATTGGATTAATTGATGAGAAATAATTTTAACTGGCTCCACTCCATCAAATTGAGCAAGTTTAATTTCAATTTGTGGGAAAAACTTCTCAGGTTCTTTACCAAAAAATAATACAGTAGCATTTTTAATCTTCAAATTTCCGTTTTTTGCAGCTAACTTTGAATTCAAAAGAAAATTTTCAACTGAATTTTGTTTTAGAAACTCCTCCTGATTACGAGTTTGAAGATATTCTTTTATTTTTTCAATATCAAGATCATCAATAGTTGCATCACTAGAAATTTCATCAAAACAGAGAATTTGCTTATTTCTTAGAAAATCCACTAATTGATTTCCTTCAAATTTTTTAAGTGTGCTTCCTACTTTGACATAAATGGCACCATGAAATGTATGGAATATGCTATCAATTGCCTTCTGAACAACAATGGCAATTACTTTCTTCCCTTCTATACGATGAACTTGGATATCAGGAACAAGTGGAGGAGATACAGCTTGTGCTGATGCCGAAATTTTTTGTTGTAATTCATCAACATCTTCTTTCACCCCGATTATAGTTCTCTTGGTATTAACACCTATAATAATCATACCTCCTTGAGTATTAGCAAAACCACATATTAGCTTTGATAAATCCTGCGAACTATGGAAAGATTGTTTTAACTCTACTTCTTGTGTTTCTCCGCTTTCAATTACCTCTAAAAGTTGACCTGTTTCCATTTCTATCAAATACTATTAATAATATCTGATAGTAAGTTGATAGTATTTTATAAAGTTTTCTCTTTCATAAACTAGATACTATCAAAAATGATTGATACTAATTGATAATAAACTGATACTAAAAATAGCGTTTTCTCGCCCCTTTCTTCTTGTTCTCTAAGTGACGCTTACGCTAAAATGATAGAACGGAACCCCTAGTCCTTTGGACATATAGTCTGCTACGCAGAATTGATTGGAACTTAAACACAACTTTGCGGACGCAATCCGACCCCCTTTGTAGGTTGGAGAATATAACAGGACTTATACACAATCGCCCCAGATATAATTAAAATAAATATTAAAAAGTAAAAACTAATGTTAAAAATAGACGACTGACGCCCACTACGTTCGCTTGTATAACACGAATTAGGTTCAATTGCTCGCCGCACACCTGCTTAAATAGAAGTTTATCAATACTTAGAGATTAATATGGTAGTTCAAGATATTTCACAAGTAAGGCTTTATTCAGATGAACGGACAGCTGAAGGACAATATGTTGAATCACTTTTACGAAAGTATGATATCCCTTATAGTCAAATTCCTACAAGTGGCAGCTTACCTCGCATTAATGGACCTGGTTTTTTGAGTTTTGATTTCCGCTGTCCTTCAGATAGAGATGAAGATTTTGAACCATATTTAAGACTTATTAAAAAACGTCTTGAAAAACAAGTCAACGATTAATTTTTCTTAGCTCGCAACTCTTCCGCTCCTCGCTCACTTCGTTCGCACTCCGCCTCAGTCGTATAACATGGTTAGTTTCAATTTTTTGAGTCAGCCTATTTTACGATTGGGCAAGAATTGTTACTACTCCTAAAAGACTAATAACCAAAAGGTTTATATAGTAGTTATTCCTTGATGGGATAGGAATACCCCGCAGCTTGCTACGGTAATCTAATAAAGAATAGATATTCTATCTTTTTTAATGGAAGTTAAATATGCTTGTCATTGTAGTTATCGTATAAGATATCATATGGTTTTTGTTATCAAATACAGGAAAAATTTGATAATTCCACAAATATTTGAGCATATTAAATCTATTTGTAAAGATATAGAAAAAAGATATTACTTACATTTTGATGCAATCGGATATGAAGAAAACCATATGCATATAGTAGTAGAAGGAGCACCAAGATATTCTCCTTCAAGAATAATGCAAATATGTAAAAGCATAATAGCAATTCCAATTTTTAAACAATTTCCAAAAATTCGTGAAGAATTATGGGGTGGAGAATTTTGGTCAGATGGAGGACATATTGATACTGTTGGTGATGGTAGGGGATTAGATGAAGTTAAGAAGTATGTAAAAAATCAAGGAAGAAATATTGAACAATTAAATATTTTTGAATTCATCTAGATGCCCCACAGCTTGCTGCGGTTGGGAGCTTCATTCTCTTATTTTATTGAACTTCGTTCTAGATGTACGGATGACTCAAAAACTCTAAAATTTCCCTTCGGGACGTTACACTAAATTTTTTTCCGAACGTTGCACTAAATTTTAGGTCTTCCCTTTGGTCAGACGCAATTATCAGGAATTAAACTCAATAAAAAAATTAGCTAAATATAGAAAGGTTTTGGGCTTAAATATAGTATTTTATTAGAAATCAGAAATAAGTTTTCAGACATCATTAGAGATTATGATACACTATTAATCTATCAAGAACACAAATTAGATTATTATCCTTTCTAAGAAAAATCATAATTCGCTCAATGCAATTTCAATCTTTTCAACCACCCTCTTCGCATTTTCTAGTAATTCTTTCAGAAGTTTCTCATTAACAGTAGTTTCTGTTCCATACTGGAATTCTTCTCGTAGTGATTTTGCATCTTTCGAAGTCATTTGCTCAGTAGTTCTAATAAAAGCAATATCTTTTAAATCAAGATTGATTTTGCCTTCCTCTATCAAATATTCAACAGCATTTATTGTGCATTCGTGGTTTTTTGATTCATAACCAAGCTTGAAAAGAACAGCAAGTAAAGCATGATACATAGAATAGTAAGATTGCGAAACTCCCCAATCACTAAAGCCACCTTTAATATTAAAATCAGCTGCACGAAGATTATGCTTTGCTTTGTTGATATGTTCCTCTGATAATTTATCATTTGGCTTAATCTTTTTCATTCTTGTTTCTCTTGCCAAACACCAGTCAAGTTTCTGCTTATGAATTGACATTTTTTAGAACCTCCACAAATATTGATTCACCTTTCAGTACAATACATTCTTTTATCATACCTAAGATAGCTTCTGTCTTATTTTTCATCGCTTTTATTAAATCTTCTTGTTTCATAATTAATGGAACTACTGGTTTGGTTCTGATTTTAGAGATTTCCAAACAAAAATCAGTAACTTTTTTAGTCTGATTAGTTAGAAAGAAGACATCAACATCATTAAACTCTTTGCCTCTCAAAACAGAACCAAAAATCAGGATCATTTCAGCATCTTTGAATTTAACAACCTCCCCTGCATAAATCTTTGCATAACCTTTAAGATTACGTCTTTCAGCTAAAAGAAGAAGTTCACATAATTTTATTGTTTCAGAATTGTCAAAGTTTAGCTTATAGTGAGAAGCATTACTTATCTCTTTCTTTATGATAATCTTATCTTTTTCAAGTTCTTTGAGAATCTTAAATGCACTACCTACACTAATCTTATTCAGCTTAGCAATCTGATTAATATTATAGCCAAATTCATCTACATTCCTCAACAAATACATGATCACTCTTGCTGTGTTTTTTGGTATCATTTTCAATATAAGTGAATAATCATTCAATAATTATGAATAATATATAAATGTTGCGTTTTTGAACGAAATTGTCTCCCTTGATTCTTGTTCTTGATGTGTCGCTTTGCTCCTTTGATAGAACTCCCAAAAAATTATTTTGAATTTTTCCTCAGCTTCGCTACGGAACGTTGCATTAAAATTCAAGTCCTAGTGGACGAGTTTAACAGGAATAAGTTCAATTTTGCCCCTCGTAATTTAATTATAAAAAAGATTAAGATTGAAAATAAAAAAGTCTAAAGAAAACGGCTAAGTGAAGCCTCCCAATCACAGCAAGCTGTGGGGCATCCATTAGATTGAATGCAAAGAGAGTTCTTGGTTCATTGACGAAAGCAACCTTTCATCTCCCAAAGCGTTACTTACCGCACTTCCTGCGGTAGCGCCGTTTAAGG
>JAHIMK010000006.1 GCA_018896675.1 Nanobdellota archaeon | reverse complement strand
ATGTCTTTAAAATATCAAATCACCTATTCACAAAAAACTGAAAGGAATTTATAAACCTTATTCGCATCCTTGTCAAGTGGCAAGTGGTTAAATAATTCCGCAGCAAGCTGCGGGGTATTCCTATCCCATCAAGGAATAAAGATTGCTAATAGCTTATTTGAAGAAATAGAAAAGAAATTTAAAAAAGAAGCCTTAAAAATATTTGAATTAATAGAAACATTAAAAGAGAATCCTAAAAAAGGGAAATTATTAGGAAATATAGGCGGTATTGTTATTAAAGAATTAAAATACAAGAGTTTTAGGTTTTATTTCCTTACTGATGGTTTTAAATTAAAATGTATAGGGCAAGAACAAATAACAGATTTATTATTCAGGTTTGTAAGAATGTCCGACAAAAAGCATCAGCAGAAAACCATAGATGAAATAAGAAATATCCTGTTAAAGATAGGAGCTAAAGGATTCGATTAAAAATGACTTAAAATCCTTTCTAATAACAAAAATCTAGAAAAAGTTTATAAAATCAATATAATTTCTTACCATGAAAGGGAGTGATATAATATGAATCTAAAAACTTTAGCCTTAAGTGGTTTGATTGCTCTTTTCGGAGCAAACGGATGTGCAACTGCTAATTCTTTTGAAAAACCTCAAGAACCTATAAAATATGGACAAAGTTCAGAATTTTATAAATGTGAAGACAAACTGGATGGTGAAAGAAAAGTTATCTTTGAAGCAATGGAACAAGAATTCCAAAGAAATAAAGATAAACTTAGAATGCAAGGTTATCAAGATCCATATTATATGTCATTCAGTGCATTGCAAAAAGAATCATTCGGAATTATAGGATCATATGGCACTTCTGAAAAAGAAGAAAAAGACTCCATCATATTACGTTCAGAAATTAGGATAGGAGATTATTCAAACGAAGCAGTCAGTTATAGTATTGGAGGCACTTATGAAAATAAACCCTATAATATTAAAAGAGTTCTTTGGTTAATTAGCGATGCGGCTATAAAAGATGCTGAACAAAAGTATTATCATAAGAAAGCCGCTAAAATAAATAATATTGAAGATGAAGAATTAAAAGGATTAAATGATTTTTCAAAAGAAAATGCTTCTGTTTGTATGGGCAATGATATTAAATTAGAACAAAAAAAAGATTTAGAAGAAATAGTTAAAAAAGTTAGTAATGAATTTGCTGACGAAAAAGATATCATGGGTTCGACAATTATGGTAAAAGGTGAAAAACTAACAAAATATTTCATAAATTCTGAAGGTACAAAACTTGTTCATTCAACTACGTTCTACAATGCTTTTGTTCAAGCACAAATGTTAACTGAAAAAGGAGAAATTTTAGGAACTTTTAGGATTGTACAATATAGAACTCCTGAAGAGATGCCTACTGAAGAACAATTAAAAGAAATGAGTTTAGAAATTTTACAAGAATTAAGAGAATTGAAAAATGCTCCAAAATTAGGACCTGTTGCAGTGCCAGCTATTTTAGATTCAGATAATTCAGGTGTCTTCTGGCATGAAGTTATTGGGCACAGGTTAGAAGGTGAAAGACAAATTAGTCAATCTTCAGGTGAAACTTTTAAAAATAAACTCAATCAAAAAATCACATCTGATTTAGTAACTCTAATTGATGATCCTACTTTATCCAGATTTAATGGAAAAAGCTTGAATGGCCATTACATGTTTGATGATGAAGGCGTTTTAGGACAAAAAGTTATTTTGATTGAAAAGGGTGTATTGAAAGATTATATGAGATCCAGAAAACCAATACCTGGTTTCAAAAACTCTAATGGTCATGGCAGAACTGATTTTTCTCAAGATCCTATTGCTAGGATGAGTAATACTATGTTAATGCCTGAAAAAACCATTCCTTTAGAAGAATTAAAAGAATTGGCTAAAAAAGAAGCAATTGTTCAAGGACAAGATTTTTATTTAATTTTTAGAGGTTCTAGGGGCGGCTTAACTGCAACAAGCGCTTTCAGCACTTTTCAAGCTTTCAAAACTATTCCAAAAATGGTTTACAAAGTCGATGTTAAAACTGGTGAAGAAACATTGGTAAAACCTGTTGAAGTTATAGGTACACCATTAAGCATCTTAAAAGAAATTGTTGCTTTTGGTAATGATACTGAAGCTTGGAATGGGAAATGTGGAGCAGAATCAGGATGGGTTCCTGTTTCAGTAATTGCGCCATCTATGTTAATTAAAAGATTAGAAGTTCAAAACATGTCTAAAAATATGTGGGATAGGATTTTTGGTGGCGATAAACAAACTCCTCCAATCTTGCCACCGCCAGAAAAATAAATTATTTTTTTCTTTTTATTGTTTTCTTAACAAGTTTAGTTATTGCTACTTCTTTTCTTCTGCTCATTACAAAGTATATACTAACTATTGAAATTAGACTGTATCTAAAAAAAGTTTCACTTCTTTTTTCTACGCACTGCCAAATATATAGTAACAAGTAAGATTATTATTATAGCAGCCGCAAATCCTACTATCTTCCAGAGTTTAGATTTCTTAACAGCCTTTTCGGCTTCCTCAACAGCCTTGTCTGTAGGCTCCGAAGGAATCTCAACTTCAGTTACATTCTCGCCTTCTTTAATTGCAGACTTGGCAGTAGTGCTCTTTGCAGATATCGCAAATATACTTAGCCCTGGCGATAATGACTGATAATATGCATAGTCGGCATCTTCGCTCAGCATAGATGTTGTAAGCGAACTCCATTCCTTGCCATTATGCCTATACAGCAAAACATCGTTGTTGCCATATTCTTTCTCAGCAAGCCATGACTTGGCAACCTTGAACTTTATGGTTACCTTATTAACATTATTGTCAAGTATATTTGTCTTATTAAGCTGGAGGTAAATGTATGTTTCGCCTTCCGGTTGCTCGACATCAGACGGCAATGCTTCCATCTTAGTTAGGACGAGTTTTACGCCAGTCAAGTTATCAAATACTTGCACCTTAATTTCTGTAAATTTTAGATTTTCATTTGAAATCTTCATAATTGCCGGATTATCAGGCGATACAAATGGAAATAATTGGCTAATGCTAAGAAGCCCTGATGAAGAACCGCCACCACCAGAACCACCAGTTGAAGGTGGGATTGTAGCAGGAGCACTATATGCTTCAGCAGACCTGAAATAAGTGAAATGGCTCACATTAAATATGAATGTATTCCCACTAAAACCACTTATTTCACTGCAAGCAGGATTACTTGATATAGTACAATCTGTAAATGTAGTCCCGTTAAAGCTATATTGTGGTTTTGGGTCTGTATAAGTTATGCCATAAAGAGTTATGTTTGCACTTTTATTTAACCCTGCATTATTAGCAGAGGAAACAAATACCAAATTACTACTAATGATGATATCATTACTGAGATTGGTTCCAGATCCGTTTATTGGTTCTAAAAAGCTTATTACCCCAGAAGAACTATTCTTGAAATTAACTAAGCTACCTGCACCTGTAAAAGTATAATTAGCAAAACTGCTGTCAATAATCCAAGTCCCATCAATGCCAGCTGTACTAAAATTAATATCATAATAAGAAGAGTTTGTATTTATTATAACTGCATTTGTAAAATTATTATTATCAGAAGTTGCATATTGCAAAAGAATTGCATCGTTTCTAGAATCACTTATATTAATATCAGTAAATGTATTGCTTGAAGACTCATCAAGACGAATCCCTGAATAATTTATGCTAATGTCCGTAAATGTGTTGCTTGGAGAGATAACAAGGTAAATCCCTGAATGACTATTTGAGTGTGATGTTATATCTGTAAAAACATTATTTGAAGAGGTTTCAATGATAATTCCCTTGCCGCCATTATCACTTACTTTTATGGCTGATAAACTATTGCTTAAACTTGTAGAGAATGCGATTCCATGAAGATTATTATTACTTGAAGTCATATTTGTTATATTATTATCTGCATTATTCCGGAAATAAATTCCTGTTGAAAAATTATAAATAAACCCATCCAATATTGTTGTGCCATTATAACCAACAACATTAACGCCGGACCCCGTGGTGTTCCCTGTTATATTATACCCGTTAAAATCAAGAGTAATATTATTTCCGGTAATATTAAAACAGACTCCGGTCGCAGATATACTTTGATTCAATCTGTGAAGCGTATTTGCTAATGTAATTTCCCTACACTCATCTACTTGAGTAGTATATGTGGCAAGAGGAAGATAATCCGTACCACCAAAATTATAGACTACGTCACATATATAGTCCCCATTAGCATCAATGCAAGTATCACTGTAGCCAGTGCCATTATTGTTTCCCCAATAATTTCCACCAATATAACTTTTCCCGACTATATTTGTTCCGGAAGTCTTTGTTGTATTCCAATAAAAATCTGTTGGAGCGTCATTCTCCGCATATCCAAAACCAGATTGGCTTAATGAATTTATTATTGAAGAATTGAAAAAGTTGTTATAAAATGTATTGTTTCCTGTAGCTAAACCAAGGTAAATAACAAATGCTTCAAGGCCTTCAACATGAATCTTATTATTCGTGAATGTGGAATGATTCATCTCTTCCATATATATCCCGTCAACAGCAGTCCCAGAAGTCGTGATTGTATTGTTAGTTATGTTAGTATAATAGCAACTACTAAATCCCATCCCCCAATAAATGTCTCTTGAACCATTTTGGCTAACCCCTACTTCAGATAGTGTAATATTAGAATTCTTGATAGTAGAATTATCTGTAAAGAAAAATGAAATTCCGTCTTTATTAAGAGTTAAGCCATCTAATGTTAAATTATTTGAACTAGCTGCGATAATCTGACCGGCATTTATGTTTTCTATGATTCCTGAATCATTATTAAAAAGATAATAAATCATGTCTCCCTGTTCTGTGTTGTTTTCTATCGTATGATTATAATCCTGCACAACTAATCCTGCCACCCAGATTGCAAGCCCTTTAGTCGTATTAATAATGTTGTTCGTTAAGTTATTGCCAGTGCTGGATTCGATATAAATTCCATCTGCTTTAGGGCCAGTAGTTGTTATTGTGTTGCTGTTGGCTGTACTTAAATTTGAAGAGCTTAAATGAATTCCCCTAGATTCATTTCCAGAAGTAGTGATTATGTTTGAAATTAAGCTATTATTTACTGAAAAGACTTTAATACCCCAACTGTTACTACCAGAAGTTGTGATTGTATTTGAAGTAATATTCATGTTTCCTGAATAATCGCTTAAAAATATACCCTGTGAATTATTATTTCCAGAAGTTGTTATTGTATTATTATAGATTAATGAAAAGATAGAATATATATCGTCGCCGGACTCCATATAAATTCCAGCCGCATTTTCCCCATAAGTCGTAACTGTATTTGAAATTAAGCTATTATTTACTGAAAAGACTTTAATACCCCAGCTGTTGCTACCAGAAGTTGTGATTGTATTTGAAGTAATATTCATGTTTCCTGAATAATCGCTTAGAGATATACCCTGTGAATTATTATTTCCAGAAGTTGTTATTGTATTATTATAGATTAATGAAAAGATAGAATATATATCGTCGCCGGACTCCATATGAATTCCAGCCGCATTTTCCCCATAAGTCGTAACTGTATTTGAAGTTAAGTTATTACTTGCTGAAGCATCAATATTAATTCCTTTTGCATAGTCTCCGTAGGTTATTATAATATTGTTATTGATAGTGGCATTGCCTGAATTACTTAATAAAATTCCGATGCCGTATGTTGCATTAGTATTTATTGTATTAAACGTAATGTTTGCATTTGTTGAATTACCATCTAACCTAATTCCAAATGAACCATTTTCTAATTGAGAAAGCCCTCCTAAAGTTATAATTGTATTATTAAATATTACTGCATTTTCAGAGCCTTCAAAAGAAATTGCATGCTGTTTAGGCGCTGTCCCATTTTGTGAAATTATGCAGTTTTTAATAGTGATATTATCATAGCCCTCAGGGTTTCCAATTGCGTTATATTCATTATCATCCCCTCCATAAGTTATATTATATCCATTGCAGTCTAAAATTATATTTTCTGCCCCTATTCCAAGACAGTCTGAATTCCATGCATTTATTGACTGTTCTAATGTATAGGTAATGCCGGATGTATTAAGATTAATCTCACATTCAGAAACAAAAGCGTTTACAATGACAGAAATGTTTGTAGAGTATGCCCCTGTTGCATTTAATGTTGTAACAATCAGGTCATAAATACCTGGTGTGGACGCTGTTGCATTGAACCAGAAATATTTCGATGTCAAATTCATAACAAGCCCGCTATTATTCTCCCAACTTAACACATTAGTTGTATTTGTGAAAGTAAGATATCCAGCATTAGTCCCATTTGTATCTGATTCAAAAATAAAAGTATTAGGAATTGTTATATTAACTTGGGTTATATTTGCTGTATCTAAAATATCAGTATTATTTACAGTTATATTATAAGAGTGGCTTATGTCTGTTCCGTCAACTGAAAATGATGTTCCGCCTGTTGATGTTGTGATAACATGTGCTCCTGAAACAAAAGACATAGTTAAAAAAATCCCACTAAATAAAACCAATACAGAAAGCATACTTAACAATAGTTTAGATCTTAAGACTCTCTCTTTCATTTTTCTACCTCTTTTTAAATTTAATAATTTGAAACCCCTATTTTATTAGTTAAATATAAAGAAAAGCCCCTATAAAAAGGTTACTTAAATTTTGAGACAAAAGAAAAGCATATTAATATTTGATAAATACCTATTAGATTGTCAATTAAGAACAAAGCCCCATATAACTTTATGTATTATTAATGTCGTAAACTAATTTTGAGGCAAGAACGAAATCTTTTTAACAAACAAGATTAATTTAATTAATATGAAATTAGAAATTTGTACTGTTGGCGGTTTCTCTGAAGTTGGAAAAAACATGACAGCAATAAAATATGGGAACGAAGTTGTCATTTGTGATATGGGATTACATTTACCTAAAATAATCAGCTTTGAAGAAGAAACACCTGATATGAAAAGAAATGAAATTAGTAAAGAAACTCTAATTGATGCAGATGCAATTCCTAATGATCATTTTATTGAAGATTGGAAATTATTAACAAAAGCAATTGTTCTTGGACACTGCCATTTAGACCATATTGGAGCAGTCCCTTACTTAGCAGAAGATTATGATTGTCCTATTATTGGAACACCTTATACTATTGAAATTTTAAAAAGTATATTACGAGATGAAAAAATTAAAATTAAAAATCCTTTAAAAACTTTAAATGCTAATGCTAAATTAAAGGTTTCAGAAAATATAACTATTGAATTTATTAATATTACTCATTCAACATTACAATGTGTACTAGTTGCAATTCATACTCCAAAAGGAATAATAATTTATGCTAATGATTATAAATTTGATAATAATCCGACTCTTGGAAAAAAACCAAATTATGCAAGGTTAAAAGAGTTAGGAAAAACAGGTAAAGTTATAGCGTTAATTATTAATGCACTTTATGCAGAAGTTCAACAAAAAACTCCTTCTGAAAATGTTGCTAGAGAAATGTTAAAAGACGTTTTATTAGGCACTGAAAATAAAGGCCATGCCATTATTGTTACAACATTTGCTTCACATATTGCACGTTTAAAATCAGTCATAGAATTTGGATTAAAATTAAAACGTAAAGTAATATTATTAGGGAGAAGCATGTACAAATATGTTATGGCTGCTGAAAGATTAAATTTAATTGATTTTTCAAGCCAAGTAGAGATTGTAAAAACAGGTAAAGCAGCAAGAAGACGTTTAAGTGAAATTTCAAAACATCGCGACCAATATTTGATTGTATGTACTGGCAATCAGGGCGAACCAAATGCAATATTAACCAGAATGGTTATGAAAGAATTAGATTTTAAATTTAAATCAAAAGACCACGTTATTTTTTCAAGTCACACTATTCCAGATCCAATTAATATTGTGAATAGAGCACTTGTAGAAGAAAGACTATTAAAACAAGGAGTTAGAATTTTCAAAGATATCCACGTTTCTGGCCATGGCGCAAGAGAAGACCATAGAGATTTAATTGAAATGCTTAATCCAAAACATATTTTCCCATCACATGCAGGTATTGACCAATTAATGCATTTGGCCAAATTAGCAGTAGAAATAGGATATGTTCTAGGCAAAACCGTACACATAATGCACGACGGACAAATGATAGATATTGAATAATACAGAAATCTTTATATATAGAGCTTTTTTATAAAAAACAGCATTAAAAATAATGTCCATAAGGAGGTAAATATATGGAATCACAAGAAGAAAATTCAAAACCAAAAATGGATTCTTTTAAAGAAGAAAAACCATCATGGTCTAAGTTGAAAACAAGGAAATTGATGAAAACTGGCGTTGTAATATTAGCTGTATTACTTTTCTTAGCAATTTTTACAAGCAAGCTAGATTTCTTAAAGCCAACTGGATGGGCAACTAGCGATTACGGAACTGCTGATGTAGAATTTTATGTTATGAGCCAATGTCCATATGGTACACAAGTTGAAGACGCAATAAAACCAGTATTAGACGAGTTAGGTAATAGTGTAAATTTAAAAATAAATTTTATTGCTCAAGATAACGGAGACGGAACATTTGCATCACTTCACGGTCAACCCGAAGTAGATGAAAATATTAGGCAATTATGTGCCATGAAACTATCTCCAAAATCATATATGGATTTCATTGTATGCCAAAATAAAGATATTAGAAATGCTGATTCAAACTGGGAATCCTGTGCTGAAGAAGCAAATATAGATGTTGAAGCATTAAGAACTTGTTCAAAAGGAAATGAAGGTATTCAATTACATTCAGCATCTGTTGCAAAAGCTAATGCAGTTCAAGCAATGGGTAGTCCAACAATCTTTATGGACGGACAATCTTATGTTGGTGGCAGAGACCCAATATCATTCAAGATAGCAATTTGTTCATTATTAAATAATCATCCTAAATGTTCAGAAATGCCTGAATGTATTTCTAATGCTGAATGTAATGCTGAACCTGGAAAGATTGGACAATGTATTGAAAATGAATGCCAATACACAGAAGATGCTGCATTTGAAGTAATTGTAATTAATGACGAAAAATGCGGTGCACAATGCAACCCTGCACAAATTTTAGCAACTACACAACAATTATTCTTAGGATCAACATTTAAAATGTTAGATGTTTCTGATGCAGAAGCTCAAGAATTAATTAACAAACTAGGATTACAATTTGTTCCAGCTTACTTATTTAATCAAGATGTTACAAAAACATTCATGTGGCAAAATAGACCAGAATTGCAAGGATCTTTTGAAAAAAGACAAGAGTTCTGGAAGCTAAGAGACGAAGCATCAGGAGCTTCATACTGGATTAATCCAGAAGCAAGATCTGCTTTTTTTGAATCATTAGGTATAAAAGTTGGAGACAACAAACCACAAATGGATTTTTTTGTGATGAGCTATTGTCATTATGGAAACCAAGCTGAAGAAGGAATTGCTCCAGTTTATGAATTATTAAAAAATAAAGCAGACTTCAACCCACGTTATGTTTGGTACAGCAACTACCAAGGTGGTGGCCCACAATATTGTTTAGACGATGCAAGCGTATACTGTTCAATGCATGGTATTCAAGAAGCTAATCAAAATGTAAGAGAACTTTGTGTAGCTCAAGAATACGGAATGGACGAATGGTTTGACTTTGCAATTGCAATGAATGCGCAATGTAACTACCAAAACGCAGACAGTTGTTGGCAAGCAGTAGCAGAAAGTTTAAGCTTAGATGTTAACAAGATTAACGCTTGTGAAAAGAATGATTGGCTCGAACTAGTAAAAGCAGATAAAGAATTAGGCGATAAACTAGGAGTCGCAGGAAGTCCACAAGTATTTGTTGACGGTCAAGAATTTGCTGGTGGAAGAACACCATCAGCATACCAAGCAGGAATTTGTAATGCATTTGAGACTGCTCCTGTAGAATGTGCTAACGCACTTAGTGATTCAGGAGTACAAGCAGCACCTGCTGGCGGCTGTGGAGCTTAAAGCTCTTTTTTCTTTTTTCTTAATTTTATTGTATTAACTTCTTAGTTACAACAAATAGAAAGACTTAAATACTTAAATTGTCCTCATTAGGTAGTAACAATAAAATGAGGATAAAAAACATACTTGGAATTGGAACATTGTTTATATTCATAATTATTAGTACTGTTTTTACAACTGCTTATGCAACCTCATTCTTTAATCAAACTACTAACGAAATACAATATAATGTTTTAAGTCCATCAGATACAATATCAGAAAGTCAAATTTTAGTTTATAATAATCAAGTTATTATTAGAATACCAAACGCCCAATGGGCAAGTTATTTAGATACAGGTTCTATGAGTCCAGTTTTAGATTCTAATGCTCACGGCATTGAAATTGTTCCAAAATCAATTGAAGAAATACATATTGGAGACATAATTGCTTATGAAGCAAAATGGAACAATATCCCTGTAATACACAGAATTGTCGATATTAAACAAGATGAATTAGGAATTTATTTTGTGTTGAAAGGAGACAATAATGAAAAGCCAGATCCAATTAAAGTCAGGTTTGATCAAATAAGATACAAACTTGTTGCTATAATTTATTAGGAGGTAAAAAATGAGAAGAGAAGCTCAATGTAAGTCATGTGGTGCAAGATATGCATTGCAAAGTCAAAATATGCCTAAGGCTATGAAATGCTTTTGCGATCACAGACAATTTCAAGTTACTGAAAGGTAAGAAAAAACAAAAAAAGGATTTTTGAAAAATCCATAGTTAGCATAATGACAAAATTAGAAAATTTTTTGGAACTAGAAGAATTACCAATAGAACCTAGAGGACCAAATTATTATGTTTTAGAAATGATTTCATTGCCCGAAAATTTACAAAAGATAAGTAAAGATTTTAATTATAAATTAACAGATAAAACTAAATTTGAGATTACAGATAAAGAATATTACCATACTTTAGAAATTAAAACTGAAGATAAAAAATTATTTGTAAAAATTGCATGGGAAGGATTCTTGAGAGAAACTTTAGCATTAGAACTTAATAACATGTTAACTGGAAGATGTATACCTTACAAAGGATATAAAGACATAATTATTACCGATGAAATAAAAGGTGAATGGATGCATATATATATTCTTAACAAAATTAGAGATACAAGAGAATATTGTTATGAATACGGAATTTTAAATGAATTTACAAGAATTTTGGGCTTAAAAGATAGAAGATTTCCTAACCTAATTGTAAAGAAAAATGGAGAAGTACGGAACATTGATTTTGGCCAAAGCTTTATGTATGATTCAACAACAACACTTCATCAAATTAATTTTAATTTAACTCCCTCTTTTAAAAATTGTTTTGAAGGATTTGAAGGACAAAGAAAAGCGCAAGAGATTATCAAAAGCAATATTGAAAATAATTTTAAAAAATTAAAAGCAATGTTGGATTGCATTGATGAAGAAACCATGAAAGAACTTAATAAAGGATACATACAAGACCAAATAGAAATTATTAATCCTAAAGAAATAATTCTTACTTATTGTAAAATAAACAAATGGGATGATTTAGTAAAAGAGTTACAATAAATAAACTAACAAATAACCAATTAAACATCCAGCAGTAATGTAAGGCATCGCAGGATAATATTTCTTATCTTTTCCAAAATAAAATAAAGAGAATAAAGCAATAGCGGCACATATTGGAACTATTAAAACTTTAAAACTAAATAAGAGCAATTGCATTTCTCGCATTACAATGCCTGCAAATAACAATGGAAAACCAATATCTCCGCCACCTAAGATAGCCACACTTATTTTTGATTTTTTAGTTGAAACTTTAGAAACAGTTTTAGCAATAATTTTAGTTTTCTTTCCTTTTTTATAAGGCAACATTAAACCAGCAAATAATTTTGTTTTGTGCTGAGATTCTGCTAAAGTCACCATATGTTTTGTTTTTCTTACAGCTATATAATCATAAAGAGAAATGAACAATAATAAAATGATTGCAGAGGTAATATTTAATATTGGTGCAAAGATTGCCACCAAAGCACCATAAATAAACACTTCTGTAAAATTATGCACATAAACATTATTTTTAAAAACTTTCCAAAAAGCAAATATCAAAGCAAATATAATTGCAAACTTTTCTGCAATGAAAGCATTAAAACTTATTGTTAAAGTAAGCCATACGCTTAACAAAAACCAAAACTTCCACACCCTAAAAAACCCAAATTTGAACAATAATAAAACTATGCCGGTTGCTATTAGAATGAAAAAGGCTATAGGAATAAAAGTAAAACTTTTTTGTTCTTCAGTCACTTGAGGTCTTTCGATGTTTAACGGCAACTCTGGTTTTAAAATATAAGCTTCAGTAATAGCCAAGCCAACTAATTGTGCTGCAAAAAATAAAGCAAGAATGATGAGAATTGCTTTCAAATTATGTTTCATTACAAATTTATAAGCCTATTAAGTTTAAATGTTTAACTCATAGTAACTAAAAGGACGCCTATTAAAATTATAAGAATACTCAACCACCTTTTTTTAGAAACGCTTTCCTTGAAAAAGATTTTAGAAGCCAAAGCTATTAATACAAAATTTACACTAACTAAAGGATAAGCATAGCTTAAGTCAATTTTAGAAATGACAAATATCCAAATAAAAAATGCAAATAAATAAAGAAAGACACCTAAAAATACAAAAACATTCAAATAAATTCTTAAGATATCCCTATGAATTCTTTTTAGAGATAATTTTACTTTGCCATGCCTCTTCATTCCTAATTTCATGATTAACTGAGCTATAACACCCATCAAAATTCCAATGAATAATATTATTTTATAACTCATTTTTAGCTCCTAGACATCAATATTACTCCAGATGTTATAACAAATATTCCAAAAATTCTCAAAGTAGACACTGCCTCACCAAACAACACCCAAGACAACAATGCAACTAACGCATAACCCGCACCTAAAAGAGGATAGGCATAACTTAACTCTGCTTCTGAAATTGCAACTAACCATAATAAAGAGCTAGATGCAAATAATAAAAAACCTACAACAACAAAAGGATTTGAAAATACATTAACCGCTGTTGAAATTAAAGTAGAAAAACTAAAAGACAAGGGACCTATTTGATTCATGCCATATTTCAAAAGCAATTGCCCGATAGCTACTGTAAGAACAGAAAGCAAAACTGTTTTTGTCTTTTTCATCTGATAAATTTTTATTTTTAATATTTATAAGTTTTAGCTATTAGTCCAAAACGTAAAAATCAATGAAGCGCTTTGCTTCACCAAGATTATTTTTCCAAAGATTTCCTCTTTCATTTTTCAATAAGATTTCAATCCTGTAATGCCCTTTTTCTTTTGGAATAAAACCCGGAAATAAATCATATATCAGATATTTTGTTCCTTGCATTAATGTTTTTTCAACATCAACCAATTTCCCTAAATCTTGCCATTCACAAAAATCCCTTATACAACTTTGTTTTTTAACATTCATTTCTAACTGAGCATTTAATCTTGAGCCATTATTATTTATTAACGCTGTTTCAGTTTTAAACGGACTAGGTGTAAAAGTTAAAGAATAATCTTGTGTGCTTGATAATTTATAGCCGGTAATTTTAATACCCCATAAACCTTGCTCAACTTCATCAGAATGAATTATAACTTGTTCAATATTATCTCTCCTATTATGGCTTCTTTTTGCTATCTCACTTGGATTGTTTGGATCTAAAGTATAAGGCTGATAAACTTTTCCACTTGGTGCAATCAGTTCTAAATCCAAATCATTAACTAATACCTGAAATCTTTCAGGAATACCAGGCAGGTCAGTATAAGCCATCAAAACTTGTATAGGACTTTTATCTTTAACATTAAAATAATATTTATGCGACATTCCTGTTTCTTGAATTTCATCTTCAACAAAACTTCCTGTAGCGATTGCCATGTAAGCTCTAAAAGCATCTACTAATCCAAAACCAGATTTAAAATCAACATATTTATTATCTATATCTTTGGCAGTATTTGTCAAAACAGCTTTAATTAAAGAAGGCGAAGGATCAACACCATATTTTTGCCTATAAGCCTGAACTAATTTTGCAACAACTCCTGCAGTAGCCGGTGTAGCCATAGAAGTTCCAGACATCCCGCCATAATAATTTCCAGGAAGGCAAGACATAACAGACCTATATGTGCCTCCGCCATAATTTACAACTGTGACTCCTACTCTTCCATCATCTGTCGGACCAAGACTAGAATAATGTGCAACCTCAATTCTGCCTTCTGCATCTAATTCTGCAGCACCAATAATAATTGCATTCTTACTTCCGCCAGAAGGCGCACCCAAAGTATCATAACCAACAGCATCTCCGTCAGCAAAACATCTTTTAGGACTTAAACTACTGGCTGACCTTTCATTACCAGCAGCATAAAGAATAGTAACAGGATTATTATCAAACAATCCAGCAACAACTGCATCAATTAATCTGCTAGTATCATCTGCAGAACCATTAATATCGCAGCTATAACCATTTTTTGTAGTATTGCTTCCAATAGAATTTGTAATAAAACTGACCCCTTGTTCAATTACATCCAAATATTTTTCCAACATTTTATTTGGAGTATTATACAAACAATAAGGTTCACAAGGACCATGCTCATGTGAGATTAATTTAACTTTACTAGCAACTCCCCTTAACAAATTAGTATACTTTTGTTTTTCTTCAGGCCCCATCTCTAAATAATTTTTACAAAATTCTTTAAATTCAGAGCCGTAAAAAAACTGACAAGCAACATCAAAATAATCTAAAGTTGCAACACCATCTCCACCAAGAGTACAAGCAACATGAGTAGCATGTGAAGATATATAAGCATTATCTAAATCTTCTCCTATTACTGCCCTTCCTTCTAAATCTTTATGATTTATGTCTGCATAACCACCGTCATAAACACAACCTAAAATACCATCACCTTCTAAGCCAGGAATTGCAACATCTAATATTCTAGATTTACTTATTTTTCTTGCAAAATTATTGACATCAGATAACGGAACAGGTGGCTGAGCAATGTATTGAATTTCATCTTTTTCAGACAATTTATTTAAAAAATCTTCAACATTCTCTTTATTAACAACAACACTAAATGAGTTGAATTTTTCAACATTATTAATTATTTCAGCCCCATAACTTGATAAAATTTCTTTAGCCTTTTGCTCATTAACATTTTTATTAAAGGTAACATTAAATCCTCTGTCTCCTAACTCATTAGTATTCCATTTTGCAAAATTTCTAACTTTCAATCTAGATTCTAATTTTTCAACAGGAACCAATTCTTCAAAAGCCGGTTTTAAGTTATTAAAAGTTATTTCAGGTTCAGAACTTACTAAATTCGATTTTATAACCTCTAAAGAACCTTGCAGTTTAACTTCTTCTCCAACCTTATATTCTACTTTTTCAGTAGTTCCTTCAATTCTAGGATCAATATCCAGTTTTATATCTCCTACGCAACTAGCCGCTAAAAAAGCAGGCAACAATAGATTTAGTGATTTTTTAAAAAATTCCATCATATTTCCCTTTTTTCAATATTCTAAATATTATTTTAACTGCTCATTTATATAGTTTTTTGGCATTTTGAACAAAAACGAAAGCTTTTTAAATTAGTAATTACTTAACAATAGTAACATTTTGGAGGTAAAAATGGTAGAATTAAGTTCATGGGATAGAGATCAAGTTGCACGTGAAAGATTAGAAGATAAAATCATAAATAATACTTATTTATGTAGACCATTAATTGAAATGGATACTCCAGTTTTAGGAGGCGTTTCTATTGGCGCCAAACAAAGAGAAGCAATTGTTGTTGATACAAAATATGGAGAATTAAATAAATTATATGATATAGCCAAGAAAAAAGCAACAGTTGGCAATAATTTATGGAAACAACTAATTTTAGATTCTGTTTATGAAACTGTTAAGGAAGCCATGCCTGAACAATGTGATGAACCATTAGAAGGATTACTTAAAAAACATGGAATAAATAAGGATGTTAAAATTACTTTAGATGAGTTCATAAAAAGAAAAACAGGCAATTGCATTCATGATGCTTTAACTTGTGCTGCATTATTAGAAATGTTTAAAGAAGAAGGATTAATTAGAGGAAAAATTAGTGTTGATAAAAACACAGTTAATCATCTTGGAGGACATGCTTGGTGCAGATATACTAATTTAGGTAATGAAGTTTATATTTTAGATGTTAAAAGGGAATATACTGGACCTTTAAAAGGTTCTACAAAATGGCCTTATGAAAGACCGGGAGAATCAAGATGAGTAAGCTTGGAGTATTAGCAGGACTTGGAGCAGCTAGTTTAGCCTATATAGGTTTAGATGCAGCTGGCTGCATAGAACCAGTATTTGATTATATTAGAACTAGTCCAGGCAGTGCTTCAGATATAAAATTATTTTTTGATGGATTTTTTACATTGGCAGGGTTAACCGGAGTTATAGGTTCTGCTGGTGAAGTATCCAAAAAAATAGGAAATGCCTTAGCAGATAAAAAAGATAGTAAATCTGCCAAATGTTTAGAAGGCGCAGTTGATTCTGGTTTAGCATTTGCAATGTTAAACAATGATAGTTCAAGACAATTTGTTAGAGATCATTTGCTTTACAAATGGGATATGTATAGCAACAATGTTGAAGGCGGTTTAGAAACTATTGCAGGATTATCAACAGTAGCATTTACAATTGCATTAGTTTACACAATGGTTAAAGGTAGTGTAGATAAGCTTGAAGATAGCAAAGAGTAAGCTTTTTAAAGCTATAATTAACTAATTATATTCGTAGGGAAGAGACCTGACTCACTGCAAGGAGGAAAGTCCGCCCATCAAAAGGATGTCTCTAAAATCTTAAATGGTTGAAGAGGCTGCCGAAAAAGCTGCTTACTTTATTGTAAGTTCCAGAAATGGAAGTCAACGGCACAGAAACGAAACGAGCTTTAAACATCAAGCAATGATGTGTTGATGCTTTTGGCGACAAAAGATATACACTGAGTGTTTAAGGTCACGATGGAACGGCGAGAACCAGCTGATGCAACTCAAGATTGAGGCTTAGTCGAATGTCAGGACAAGCTTTCCAAGTCTTTTCTTTGGGAAAAGGCAGGAGCTTGACAGAAGGCGGCTTATCCTTCCCTACGTTTTTCT
>JAHIMK010000046.1 GCA_018896675.1 Nanobdellota archaeon | reverse complement strand
AGGCCAAATATCATAGGCAAACATGATTACTTCTATAAAAATAAGGATTATTATTGTCATTTCTAAGATAACTTCCTTCCTGGTCCTAATTGATTCAAGAAGTATGTTTGAATTGTTCTGAATAAAATTTAATTTATATTCAACAGTTTCAAATCTCTCTTCAATTTCAAAAAGCTCATAGATATTGTTAAACAGCCAATCCAAATTTTCTTTTTCCCAAGTAATGGATGGCCCCTCCAATAAAGACAGCTTTGAAATCATAGCCTCAATTATTGAGTTATTTGCACCAATTATTTTTAATAGATTCCTACTCCTAATTTTTAATTTGCCTTTTTCCTTTAACTGATTATTTAATTTAGAAAACTCTTCCATCATATTGTCTACTTGCACTTCATAATTATCTAATGCAACTGATCTTGCTATCACCCATGCTAGGACCATAATGGCATCTAAGTTTATCTTTTTCAGGTAGACTTCCCTGAATTCAATGATATCTTTATTGCTCTGAACGACAATATAATCTTCTTCATAAGCATCTCTTATTTTTTCAGGAACTATGCTAATATTTTTCTCTTTTAAAAATTCAATTATATCCTCTATTTCGGGATTAGTCATATTATAGAATACAATAACTCCGAATGAATTAACAAAGAAATATTTATCTTTTCCAATCTGAAAGGTCAATCTTTTCCTTTCTTTATGGATTAATTTATATTTCCGGATATTATCCAGCAGATTCAAAGGCAATTCATGCGCAATGTATACTGCATTTAGATTGTATCTTTTCATAAGATTATATATTATAAATCATTTATTTAAGCTTTTGCTAGATAATTATATAAAGATTGGTTGGATTTTACTATAAAATTGTTTTGGAGGGGAATTAAAATGAAGAAATTATTGAAAAAAGCAAGTTTAGGTTTGGCAGGGTTATGTTTGGCAACAACAGCTATAGCTGGTGATATAAAACAAGATAATAGAAGTTATATTTCTTTAGGAGCTGAAATGGGTGCTGTAAGCAATGGTACACTTAATTCTAAAAAAGAATTTAGAAATGGGGTGAATTTTTCTTATAGAATACCTATAAAAGGTGGAGATTTAGGTTTTTTAGGTTCAGCAAAATTAGGCCCTATGGAAGATAATATTTGGGGTCAAATGAATTTTGATATAAGTTTTTTAAAAGAACTGAATGTATTACCTAGGGATGATTTCTTAGAAATTTATATTGGTCCGGGTTTTGCTATAGGTGTAGATAAGCATGCAGCATTTGCTCCACATGCAGGTTTTAAATTTAATATTGAAGACAAAGTCTTACATAATCTTGGATTTTATATATCTATTGAAGTTGGATCTTTATTGCCTTTAGAAAAACCATATGATGCTGGAATTTATGCTAGTTTAGGTTTAGGATTCAGATTTGATATTAAAAAATAATTTTTCTTTTTTAATTTATTTTTCCGATATAAATTATATAAATGGAGTTTAATTAAATTAAAAATGCCTTATTTAAAATTTGAATCAAAAGAAGAAAGAGATAAATTATATAGGTATCTACATAATATTTTTCTATAATTAGTTTTTAAATATGAGATTAATAAAACTAAGCATAAAATTCCATCTAATTTTTCAGAAATCTTGAAAATTATTCTTTAAACAGTCTTTCAATAATCGCTGCGAATGCAGGTCTTGTCAAGAATACTCCGATAGTTACACCAACAATAATTGTAATTGCAAATCCTCTGATTAAACCTGCACCAGCGTTCCATAATGGTATCATTGCTGCTACAGTTGTTGAGTAAGCTGCAAAAATTATGAAGAATGCACTTTTGATTCTTTTCTTCCAGTTAATGTGTCGCTCTTTGCTTCCAGAGATAACTTCATCTAAAATAACTATTTGGTCGTCTACACCTGTACCTATTGCTGCAATGATACCTGCAATAGCTGCCATGTCCAAGTTCCATTCAATTAATGCTGCAAAGCCTAAGATAATAATTAATTCACTTAAACTTGTTAATATCATTGGAATTAGAACTTTCCATGACCTGTATCTAATGAAAATGACTAAGGCTACTGCTAAAAGTGCAACTAAACCTACTAATAGTGAATTTTTAATGAAATGGCTTCCAAGTAATGGTGATATAGAATCTAATTTTGCAATTTCTAAATCAAATGGTAAGGATCCTGTGATTAATACTGTCTGCAATTTGTTCATATTGTCTACTGCTGCTTGTATTGCAGAATTTCTATCTTGGCCAACACCTGAACCTGAAATAGCTATAGCTGTAGTTTTTGAACCTTTTAAGTCAGCTCCAATTTGTAAGCTATCAACTAATTTGTCGTCTAAATAAAAGTCAATGTGTTCGCTTAAAATATCTCTGCCATCTTCTGCAGAAATTATTTTAAGTTTATCTGTAACATTGGCATGCTTTTCTGCTGCATCAGGACTGATATGGATTACAAACTCAAACTTACAATATGATTGGCCTGATTGATCCCAACAGTTTCTTACACCTGAACAACTACCATCATCCCTACATACAAAAGGAATATCTTCTTTACCACCAACAAAGACAGTATCGTTGCCAATTTTGGCTTCGAACTTGCCTTGTTGTGCAATCAAATCTTTAACTTCCTCTTTAGAAACCCCAGCTATCTCAATAAGTATGAATGCTTCTCCACTCCAATCTACAGAACTTCTAATTCTAACATCTGTTAAACCATAAACATTTAATCTATTACTCAATACTTGAATAATATCTCCAATATCTTTTTCAGTAACTTCTTGATCTTCCGCTATAGGTTTTAATAAAACCCTCGTTCCTCCTTCTAAATCTAAACCTTTTTTCAAGTTACTTTTTGAAGCTTCACCAACAATAATATTAGGCATGCCTCTTGTTAAGAACGCAATCTTGCCATTATTAGTATCAATCTTTACAATCTTTTTAGGTAAAAGTTTTATAACTGTGGCTTTGAAATCTGATAAGTTACTAACTTCAATTCCGTTAATAGATTCAACAGTTTCTTTAATTTGCATAGGGGCAATATCAACAGAAAGAATAGTGAGATTTTCATTTACTTCAAAACCAACATTTTTTGTAACATTATAAGTATATTCTTCTTTATCAGTTTTGATTATTATTTCTTGTTCATCAATTTGTAGTTTTGCTAATTCAGTCATAAATTCGGTGACTGTAAAAATATCTTGTTCGTTAAGACTTAGAACAATATCTCCTTTTTCTAGTCCTGCTAAAGCAGCATCTCCTCCTACATCAAAACTTTTTACTTGGACACCCGTAGCATAAGGGGTTGGCTTAATTGCTAGCAAAGCAAATATTATAAATAAAACTAAAATCCAAACTCTTATCGGTAATTTTAATTTTCCCATTTTAATATTTTGCTTTCCTCCTTGTCCACCATACTAAAACTCCTGTATTAAATAAGTAAGTCATAATAACATCAAAAATTAATCCTAAAATTATAATAAGAAACATTTCTTTTATTACATAACTTTGTGATACAAAGTAACCGACTGTTAATGCAACAACTGTACTAATAGTCATTGTTAAACCAGTTTTTACACCTGAAGTCATTCTGTCAACTATGTTGCCTTCTTCTTTTCTTTTCAAAGCTTTTGTTGTGATAACAATATCTGTGTCAATAGAATAACCAATAAGCATTAACAATGCTGCAATACCAGTAGTAGATAATCTCATTCCAAAAAGGTTCATTATTGCTACTACGAAAACCATATCTGCAAATGCACAAAATACAATAGTAAATGCAGGAATCCATGCTCTGAATGTAATCAGAATAACAATAGCCATAAAGATGAAAGCCAAAATTAATGCAGTTCTCATTTGTTTATAGAATGCGTTTCCTAAACTACTGCCAACTTGTTCAACTGAATAATTATCTTTTGTTAATTCTAAATTTAATTTTTCTTCTAAAACAGCTTTAAGTTCTTCTTCTTCGACTTCAGCAGCTTCAATCAGTAATCCAATTTGTTCATTAGATCCAAATTCAGTTAATCTTCTAACAATTATGTCTCCTTTAGGAAATTCTAGTTTTAATTGCGCTTTCAAATCTGGAATATCTATAGGGGAATAAATGGTTATTGTTAAACCCCCTTTTAAAGTTACATCTTTATCAACAATTTCTCCTGTTGAAGAATAATGTTGAAAGATTATAATTAGTGATATTGCAAATATAATAATTGGGATAATAAGTAACTTCTTATAATTCTTCATATAAGTCTCTTTAATATTCATTTTCAAAAAGAAAAGGGCTAACATTTATAAATATTACTACCGCTGATTTTAAATCGGGCATTTTCTTAGTAGATTTATATACAAAAAGCAAAGTTTATTAATAGATATTGTCTAATTAAAATTGGTATGGTCAGTAAGGAGTATATAAAGATTGAGCATATCACTAAAAAATTTGGTGATGTAAAGGCTTTAGATGATGTTAATCTTGAAATTCAGCAAGGATCTTTTTTTGGAATAATTGGGTTGAGTGGTTCAGGTAAAACTACATTAATGAATATGATTATTAGTTTTTGGAAACCAACCATGGGGAAGATTTCTTTTGGTGGAGTAGATGTCCATAAACATAGAAACTTTATAGTTAAACAATTTGGTTTTGCTACACAGGCAACTTCTGTTTATCGATTGTTAACTGTTGAAGAAAATATGAAATATTTTGGTAAGATGTATGGTATGAGAAAAAGAGATATCCAAAAAAGAACAGAAATTTTATTAGATTTAATGCATATGACTGGAACTAATCATGTTTTGGCAAAAGAACTTTCAACAGGAATGATGAGGCGTTTAGATATTGCTTGTGCTTTGATTCATAATCCTAAAGTATTGTTATTAGATGAACCAACAGAAGATTTAGATCCTGTATTAAGAAAAGAGCTATTAGCTTTGAATAAAAAAATTAATGATGATGGGACTACAATAATTATGACTTCTCACATGCTTGATGAAGTTGAAACAGTATGTGATAAAATTGCAATTTTACATGGCGGAAGATTAATAGCTACAGATGCTCCTGAAAAATTAAAGGAAAAATATTCAAAAAATGAAGAAATCCATATAACAACTGTTCCAGGAAAATATGATAATTTAGTTAAAAAATTCAGACAATTACCCATTTCAAATATTGTTATGAAAAGTAAAAAAGTTGTATTATATACTCCTGATGCAAGCAAGATTTTGGATAAAATACTTTCCATAATTAATGAAGGCAAAGAGAAAATTGTTGATTTAAGAGTTAATAAACCTTCAATGGAAGAAGTATTTGAGTATATAACTAAGAGATGAGAAGGATATGGCTGATAAAAAACAAAACAAAAAAATAGTGAATATTCCAATTAGAAAACATACTAGTTTTTCATCATTAAAGGAATATAATGTTTTGCAACCAACTCCCAAATTACATTTCTTTATAAAATTATCTTATGTTATTATGAAAAATTTTAAATTATTAATAAGGTCTAGAACTTCTGCTTTAATTTTCTTTTTTGGCCCTTTATTTATAATGTTTGTAGTTAGCATGGGATTTAATACTTCTAATTTACAAGGAATAAATGTTGCAACCTATTCAGAAAGTTATTCTCCTTTAACAGAATCTTTGATTATGAACCTTTCTAATGATTTGAATTTAGAAAAAAAGAATAGTGAACAAGATTGCATTAATTCTGTAAGATTAGCGACGCATCATATTTGTCTTATTTTTCCATCTGGCATGGCAGTAGATAATAGTGCTAATAATAATATTCAAGTTTATGCAGATGAATCTAGAACAAATTTAGCTGATACTGTTATAGAAAAGTTAGCATCTAAAGTAGAAATTCATTCTAAAGAAATGAGTAGTGGTATAATTACGCAAATGCTTGGAACTTTAGATTCTATTAATAAAGAAGTTGAAGTTGGTAAGTTAGGTATTGCAAAAGTTAATGAAAATACTAATGCTGGTTTGACTAATGTCCAAGATTTATTAGGTAGTATTGATGAGTTTGATTTTACTAATACTATAGATATAACGCCACTTTCAGATGAGATTGATGATATCAAAGATTCAGCCAATATAAGTTCTAGTGTATTTTCAAATTTAGAAGATTTGATTGAAGCAATTCAACTTGATGTTGATGCGAAATTGTCAGCTGCTAAGCAAAAAGCAATTGATGTTCAAGAAGAAGGTCAAAGTGTTAAATCTTCCTTACAAAATACTCCTGCAAAGATTGCAGAAGTTGAAAATTCATTAAATAGTATTAGGGAGAGTATTTCTACATTAAAAGTAACTAATGTTGCTAATATTGTTTCTCCTATAAAAACAACCATTAAGCCGTTAACTGCAAATAGAAGTTATTTAGCTTATGTATTACCTCCATTATTGGCATTGTTAGTTATGTTTGTTAGTTTATTATTAAGTGCTACAAGTATGGTTCGAGAAAAAGAGTCATCAGCACATTTTAGAAATTTTATTACTCCTACAAAGGATATATTATTTATTACTGGACATTTCTTTAGCCATATTAGTTTACTAATTTTGCAAATAGCTATTATGTTAGGCGTTACTGCTATTTTTATTCATGGCATTCCATTAACAATTTATCTTTTAGCAGGAGTTTTGTTAGTTATTTTTGCAACTTTCTTTATATTTTTAGGAATGTTTTTAGGAAACTTATTTAATTCTGGAGAAAGTGTTAGCATTGCTGCTTTGTCTGTTGCAACCATATCTTTACTTTTTTCAAATACAGTATTGCCTTTGGAAGCTGTTACTGGATTTTTGAGGACAATTGTAAAGTATAATCCTTTTGTAATAGTGGATAGTACATTAAGACAATTATTAGTCTTTGAATCTATCTCTTTATCAAATCAATTATACATCTTGTTAGGAGGAATAATTCTATCATTCATTCTAACATTGGTGGCAAACAAGTTAAGAGAAAAAACTTTTAATAATGGTTAAATTCTTTACTTAAATGATTGAAATAAATAAATTATTAAGAACATAATTGCAAAAATTAAAGCTAAGAATAATGCTGGTATTGCACTTAAATATTTTAATAAAATTGCTGAGCTTAATATGAATAAAAAGCTAAAAATGAATAAAGGTTTAGATCCCCAGAATACTTTTGAACCATCTAATCCTGGAAATGGAATCATATCAAAAACAGGCATCATAGAGTTAATTAAAATTAAAGTTGAGAAAATTCCTGAAGAATTAAAAATACTTAAAATTATTGCTAACAAAATATTAGCCATTGGTCCTGCTAAAGCTATTTTGGCTTCTTCAAAATCTGTAACTTCAATAAATTTTCTTCCAATTCTATGGCTTTTTTTAATCATTAAACCATAAGAACTTATTGCTGTGAAAAATAATTTGCCATTAGAGATTAAAGTTAAAAATAAAGCAATAATAATTCCAATAGGGAATGCGTTCATTTTTATTTTTTTGCCAAAAAAGTTTATTATTTTTGGATATTTGTCTTTTCCACTTAAACCAAATTTTTTAACACCCCAAATTCTATATTCACTAATAAAACCATATCTTTTTGCAGCCAAATCATGAGCAAAATCGTGAATGAATACACTTATACCAACTAAAACAAAAACTTTAATGAAATTAGTAATCCAATAACTTAATACGAAAACATCCCTATTGTCATTAAATGCAAATACAAAAGTTAAGACAAGAGTTACGATTGCAAGGTATGAGATTTCACGTTTTGTGTATTCCATTTTGTTTTGTTCTTAAAATCTATTTTTATTAGTTTTATAATGCTGCTTTCATGACCAGCACCAACAACTGCTACTATTGACCTATCTTTATCTTTGTTCATAAGATTATATAAATTTTTTGCCATGAATTCATCTCTTTCTTTTACCAAAGCTTTGTAAAAAGAAGGATATCTATCTTTAACTTGCAGAATCATTTTTCTTACTAATTGGTCGCTAGGAACCTTACTTAAATCAAATTTTATAATGCCTTTCCTGAGAAAGATTCCTGCAAACAAGTCCCATAAGAATCTTAATTTTTCTTTTAGAGTAATATAATTGAAAAGATGTTTAACTGTGATTCTAATATCTCTATCTATTAAAGCAACATTTGCCTTACATTTGGCAGCTGCTTTTACTGCAATTAACATTTCTGTTCCAGGACTTACGCCTACTAATTTACCTAACTTCTTTTCAACCCATGCTCCGATTAAAGTGAATATGAATCCGCTGAAACCAAATTGTTTAACTAATTCCCATGATAATTTTGGTTTTTTATTTTTTTGTATTAAAGCTATGAATCTATCTCTATCTAATTCAATTGCAACTGTTGTAGGTTGAAGTTCTTCTATTTTTTTATTAACTTCTTTTACACTTTCTATTGCAATATGTGAAGTTCCGATTATTGTTAAGTTTTTATAGGAAATCATTTTATAAGTCTAAACTGTCTGATATATATCCCCCTAATCCAGGTAATAATTCACCTAATTTTTTTCTTATAGCCCATTTGGAAGGTTCATTGAATTCACCTGTTGCATGTTGAGCCATTATAGAATTTTCACTTGGTTTAATATAGCTAGAACAAACTATAGGGGGGCAATCTCCTCCACAACCCTTGTATTGAAAATTACCATAATCTTCTGCTTTTAATCCCATTTGTTTTAGCCATGATTCAGCTTGAAATTGATCCCTGGCACAATTTGGGAAGTTATAATAGGGCGGTCTGAAATTTTTTGAAGGTCCAATATATTCATCTGCTAAGTCTGCAAATAAATGTCCAAATTCGTGAACAAATAACCTTCTATCTTCAGATGTTAAAGTTCCAGAAGAAATAGGCATAACTAAAATATCTCTTAATACATGAGCAAATGCCCTATAAGATTTACCTCCTTTTGAAATTACTACTGTGTATGGTATATCTTTGTTAATTTGAGATTCACATCTATTTTTATAATTTTGAGCTAAATCCATTAAAGGAGCACCATCGAATCTTGAAGGTAAACTTCCAACCTGCATATAGATGGGGGCAAAAACTATTCTTGCATCAGGCGTATTAAATGGTTCAAATGTAAATAAACCATTATTAAGTAAATCTTCTACATCATTCTTAAATTCTTGATTCCCAGAAGAAGTTAAAGGATAACTATCTGCTATAAATAAAATATTCCCCCTGCTATTTCTTGTTACTTCACAAACTGCTTCTTTTAAACATCTTTTATAACTACAAAGTTCTTTTTCCTCTTTTTCACATTTTGGATCTTGACTACAAAATTCTCCTTCTAAACAATCGTCATCACTTTCACATAACCTTAAATCTGTAAATCCTGTAGAAACTTCCTTATCATCATAAAAACATTTTTTTTCTTTCCATAAACATTTGTATTCATGATAAAGGTTGTCTTTATCTGAATATAATTGGGCTGTAAAATCCGTCTTAAAACTAAAAACATTAAGTTTTTTAGGAATCTTATTCATAGAATCTATATTAAATTCTATTTTTTGATTTCCTTTAGAAATATAACTCGAACTTGAATCTCCTAATCCTATTTTATCAAAAACAAATCCTTTATTACTATTTGGATAAAGAATTGTTTTCATTTTAACATCCTTAACTGTTTTAGGCTGAACTCTTAAAGAAGATTCGTCAACTAAAATACAACCATATTCACTATCAGTTGCACAATTCCAATAATCTCGAAATTTTTCGTTTAATGTTGTGATTCCACTAAATAATGTTAAAACTTTTTTATTATCAAGCCAAAGATTAAGTTTAGCTTTGTTGTTTTCATAAACATAAAACCTTGTATCAGTATTGGGGATATTTAGGAGATTAGCAGGATTTTCAATTTCTACAATTACATTTCCTTTATTGATTGATGTAAAAAGGATGGGTTTTTGAGTTTGGATATTAATCTCTTTGAAGGAACTAGTTTTTTTCAAACCAACTCCTGTTAATTTTAGAACTTCATCTAATTCTTTATCTTCATTAACATCATGTAATTCTTCCCAAAATAAAACATATTTTAAATCAGTAAGAGTTATTTTTTCAAAATCTGCATTATTTATTCTGCTAAGTTCAGCTGTACCTTCAATGTTAATCATGGGCTTTCCAACATTATTTTCATCACCAATAATTTCAAATGTTAATTTGCAATTTTCTTTACATTTTAAAGAATAATCACCAATCTTAATTAATCCTTTTTCTGTTGTAAAACTCAGTTTAGTCCTAATTTCTGTACCAGTTTTACTTTTTACTTTCAATGTGCTTCTTTTAACTTCAAAGTTCCCATTACCCAATAACATTTCATGGACATCTTCTTTTTTTGTGTTCCTAAAATTTACCTTGAATAATATTAATCCATCAACAACTGTTTTAGAACCGTCATTTGTTATGCCTCCGTTTAAGACAGCGATAATAGGGGCATTATCTATTTCATACATTCTTAAACCTAAATTAAATTCTTTACCTTCATATTCAAAGTTCTTGTCTAGAACATCATCAAAAACTATATCTCTATCTGCTGCACTAACTAAATTGCTTAAAAGAATAATACTAAACATTAATAATAAGATTTTACGAAACATCGAATCCTCCAAACTCTGCTTCATTATCTAAATCAATTATTTCTTCTAACGCAGGTTCTTCAAATTCATCAACTAATTCTTCTTCAGAATTAAATAATTCAGGAAATGTTAAAATATAACTTAAAGTTTCATCTGAAATTTCTTCTACATTAACTTCTTCAACTTTTTCTTTTATTCCAAAAGGAAAAATAACAAATTCATCATCAATGTCAACATTTTCAATAGGCATGTTTTCAAATTTTAAAGCGTAAACATCTATTTCATTAAATCTATCTGAAGCAAACAAATAATCTTTAGTAGAAACAAATTCTGAAAGTTCAGCATCTGTTGGAGACGTCTTAATAAAATTATAAATCTCTATTGCTTCATTGTAAGGAGTTAACATATCTAATTCTAAAGTTTGATAAAACATTTCGATTTTTTCTGAATCATTTCCTTTAGTAATTGTTAATGGTAATTCTAATTTTAAATTAATTTCGTCTTTAATTGAAACATCTAAATTAAATTCTTTTTGTTCAACTTCATAATTAAATGAATCTAAATCTAATAAACAATATTCCAATAAATAAGAAGTGTATTCAGCAACATTTATTTCTAAATCTTTTTTTGTCGGAACATTTTCTTGACCTAAATTATAATATATTGGGACTAAACGAGCATAAACGTCTATGCTGTTAGTTTCATCTAAAGCTGTAAAACCGCCATTACTTAGGATAATGTAAGCGGCTTCTTTACTTGAGGATTCTAAGCAATCTTCTACAAACCTGTTAACTTCATCTACTTCAGCTTGTAATTTAACTGATTTTAAAGGCTTAACTTGGCCTAATTGGTCTAAAAATTGGTCTTTTAAGGTAAATCCTAATATAATAACAGCAACTAATATAATACCTAATATAACAAACATAGTGGCTTGGCCTTTCCTCATATTCCTTTATAGATAAGCAAAATATTTAAATATATTGTCATTCTACCATTGCAATATACCTTATTAATTAAGAAAGGGGGAATAAAATGTTGAAGATAAAACAAATAACAGATGCTTTCGATATGCAAGTATTTACAGACACAGGCGACTATTTTGGAGATGTTGATGAAGCCGTAATAACTGGAAACAAGATTTCAGGATGGAGAATAAAAGCTACAAGAAGTTCATTCTTGACTAAAATCTTAGGAACAGCCAAAGGAGTAGTAATTCCTCATCATTTAGTTAAAGCTGTAGGAGATATTATGATTGTTGCAAAAGCAGCAGTTCCAGCATACGAGGAAGAGCCTGACAATTACGAAGAATAAAATTTCTTTTTTTCTTTTTTAATAGCAACATTTAAATATTCTTATTGCATATTTTTGATTAGGAAATGGCGACAGCACTCGGTTCAGCAATGGATTTTTTGAAAGACTTTGGGTTCTTTGATGTAATCTTACCTTTCTTACTTGTATTTACTATAGTATTTGCAATCTTGGAAAAGACTAGAATCTTTGGTTCTGAAGAGATTGATGGCAAACCATACCCTAAAAAGAACTTAAATGCTATGATTGCTTTTGTTATGGGGTTCTTTGTTGTTGCTGCAAGACAAGTTGTCGAAAGCTTGCAGGTATCATTGCCTAATGTTGCTTTAGTGTTAATTATTGCTGTTAGCTTTATGATGCTAGCAGGATCTTTCATGGGCGATGAAACATTTAGTTTTAAAGGTAAATGGGCCCAATTTTTAACATTAATTATGTTCATTGCAGTTGTTTTAATATTCCTTAATTCACTAGGCTGGTTAGATGTTATTATTGATTTTATAAACAAATATACAGGAGAAGTTTTGGTTCCTGCCGTATTAATAATTGTAATTTTATTAGCCATCTTTTTTGTTGTAGGTGGTAAACCTAAAGCAGAGGAGAAGAAGGAGGAGTAAATGGTATTTGGAAACACAGATATGGGGGTCATGCTTAGGGATTTAGAGAATTTGGGTTTCTATGAAGTTTTATTGCCTTTCTTATTAATATTCACAATTATCTTTGCAATATTGCAAAAGATAAAATTATTTGGTCCTACTGCAAAAAACATCAATATTATTGTTGCAGTAATAATCGCATTCTTTGTTGTTAGAGTGCCAAGCATTGTTGGTGTAATGACTCAGTTCTTGCCAAAAGTTTCAATATTAGTTTTAGTATTGTTAATGTTCCTATTAGTATTGGGAATCTTTGGAGCTCAAGGCGAAAAAATGACTGGTGGTTGGTTGTTCATAGCAATGTTAGCTGCTTTAGTAGGATTAGTTTGGGCAATCTTTTCGTCCATACCAAGCATTTCATTACCTTCATGGTTAGAATTACAATCCGGTGACTTACAGGTTATTGGATTGATAATTGCATTGTTCGGAGGAATTTATTTAATCACTAGAGAAAGTGGTGAAAAATCTGGGGATGCTGGTGGCGGTAATTGGAAAAAACTTGCAGATTCGTTTGGAGCAGGTAATTTAGGAAGAAATCCAGGTAAAGATTAATGGCATCAATGTTAGATATAGGATTATTGGATTATTTTGTTCCTGTATTTGTATTTCTGTTAATATTTGTAGCACTTTATGCTTTATTAGAAAAGACTGGTTTTTTTGGAAAAACTAAAGGTCTTAATGCAATGATTGCTTTTGCAATTGCATTCTTGTTTATTTTAACACCAGACTTGATGGGTGTTGTTAAGATTATGACTCCTTGGTTTACTGTACTTTTTGTATTTGTGTTTATGATAATTTTGATGTTTATGTTTGTAGGCATTAAAGAAGAATCTGTGATGAAAGCTTTTTCAGAGAGGGGTATGGTTTGGATTGTAGTTATAATAAGTTTGATTGTTTTTATTTATGCATTGACACAAGTTTATGGTTCACAAATTCAAACAATATATGCCGGCGAAGAAGTTGCTGATGACAATTCTATAACTGGACAAATTGGGAAAATTATATTCCATCCTAGAATTTTAGGAGTTTTACTATTGTTAATGGTTGCTGCCCAGGCTATTAGGATGATAGCGGGTAAATTTGAATAGTAAACTTTAAAAAAGAGTTCTATATTTTTAATTTAAAATGATTGAACTAGAAAAAACATATTTGGCAAAATTTATTCCTGAAGGTTTGAAAGATTGTAAATTTAAGGAAGTAATAGATGTTTATTTTCCAAAAGCTAGTGCTCATCCTAAACTTAGGTTAAGAAAGTCTAGTGACAATTACGAAATGACTAAGAAAGAACCTGTGAATGAAGGCGATGCTTCTCATCAAAAAGAACAGACAATTCTTTTAACTAAACCTGAATTTGAAGCTTTGTTAGAAATAGAAGGCAAAAAAGTTCATAAGTTGAGGTATTACTATGAATATAAAGGAAGAATTGCAGAAGTCGATGTTTTTCAAGGTGAATTACATGGTTTAGTTGTTGTTGATTTTGAGTTTAAAGAAATGAAAAATAAAGATAACTTTGAAATGCCGGAATTTTGTTTGGCAGATATTACTCAAGAAGATTTTATTGCCGGCGGAATGGTTTGTGGTAAATCTTATAAAGATATTGAAGAAGATTTGAATAGGTTTAATTATAAAAAATTAGAATAAATATTATTTATGTTTTTCACGCATGTCTTCTGTAATTCTTTTTAGTTCTTTAATGTTTGAAGTTAAAGGCTCTAAAATTTTTCCAAAGACTTGTTCCAAAGCTTTCATCTCTTGACTTAAGCCACGCATTGCAGATTCATAATCAGAAACTTTTCCTGTAAGTGCGGCTTGCACAGCATCAAAACGAGATTGCAATCTTAATACTTCTTGTTTAGTGCCTTCTAAATCATCTGAAAATTGTGATTTCCATGATGAAACATCGCCTATGCTTGTAACCAAATCCCTCCATTTTTCATCAATAATTTCTTCAACAATAGACTGCATTTCGTCATAACCTAATGAAGATTGTTGAGGCATTGACGGCATCTGCATAGAAGGCATTTGAATTTGTTCTTCAGAAGTTGGAGAAGGTACTGGAATCTCTTCTTCCTGATTAATTGCCGAAATTTGCATCTCTTCACTTGGTGATTCGCCTTCTTCACTTGGTGAAGGCATACGCATCCCACTAGGAGCAGGAGGCATTTGAACTGAATCTAAATTTTCGTCAACCATTATTCATCTCCTTTTTTAATGTGTTTTATGATGTTTAGCTTTCTTAATTTCCCTTTCAACAATATTTTTAACATCTGTTTCTGTTACAAAATTAAGTGGGTTCCATAGCTTAATATACTTTTCTAATAATCTTATTTCATCTTTCTTTGCAAAGTTTGCTGCTTCATCTGTAAGGTGTTTTAAAATTTTTTTAATATTTTGCATATCATTTTTTACATCTCTAATCTCGGATTCAATTGAACGAATATCTTTTATTAACTTTTTATATTCTTCAATCATGTTTTGGTTAACTACTAAAAGCCTTTCATTAAGCAAAGAATTCTTACTTTCTAAGACTCTTAAACGGTTAGTTAACTCAATTACTACATCTGCACCAGTATAACTTTCTTGATATGTTTGTTCCATTTTGATAAATTAGCAGTAATTTTATATATTCCTATCTACTTTATTAAATATAATTATTTAGTTTGTTAAATATGTTATGTGTTAACTTAGGAGTGACAATATAAATGGCTGACGGAAAAAAGCTTAAACCAGGTGGTTATGAGCTTGTAAAAGAAGGAATAGAAGATATTATGAGAATTAATTATGAGAATATTCCTTATCCTCCTTCTATTGAAGGCAATGCTTTTGTAATGGCCGATGCAATAGATAAATTAAATGAAAATCCTTCAGTTGGTAGAATTGTTTTTATGCAAAGGCGTTTCTTTGAATATAATTATGAGCAAACACAAATGTTGGTTGAAATTGCTAATATCTATAGTTACTTGATTAAAGCTAAAAAAGTTTTAAGTCCAGAAGCGATGGGCACAAGTTTTGAAAGCCCAGGTATTTTAGCTGAACGTTATGCTTTGATAAGAAATTTAGTTTTTGATTTACTGAAATCAGATCCGTTAGGGGCATATGTTGAACTGAAAAGAACCTTAAGATTTGAAAATGCAAAGTTAAAAGAAACTGTTGATAAAAGATTGAAAGAATCTAAATTAGTTTTTATGAATCTTTTATTAGAAATACATGATCTTTTAGATAAAACCAAATTGATTAAATTAGCTAAACAGTATTTGCCTGGATATGTCATAGGTGACAGAAGTATTTATCCGTTATTTTTCAAGCCGGTAATTTCGCCAGATTTTATGTTTACAAAAATAATGGCTTCGCCTCCTTTAGATGGTGAAGCTTTAGACATTTATACTATTGATAAGAATACAGAAGTAACCATTTATAGGACTCCTAAGGACATTAAATATATTTATCATCTGATGCCGCCTGAGTTCAAGCTGACTGAAGACAAATATACATTGGTTGATTTGGCAAAAGCTGTTTTGTCTGAACATAAACCAAGAGAGGAAAGTTTTTTGGATCCTCAAAAATTGAGGGCTACTTTTTCTAACATTGGAAGAGATTTGATTAGAGAGTTGGCAGATCATCAAGGTGTTGATCTTAAGGTTAATGAAATTAAAGAATTGACTGAGATTTTATTGAGGCATACTATTGGATTTGGTTTTATAGAATTATTATTGAAGGATCCTAAAATACAAGATGTGAACATTAATTCGCCTAATGGGCAAGTGCCTATATTTGTTTTGCATGCTGATTATGATAATTGTACAACTAACTTAATACCTTCAATGGGTGACACAGAAAGCTGGGCTTCTAAGTTTAGGTTGTTAAGCGGTAGGCCGTTAGATGAAGCTAATCCTATTTTAGATACTGAGTTAACTTTGCCGGATTCTAGATCAAGAGTTTCTATGATAACTAAACCCTTAAATCCTTATGGTTTGGCATTTTCTTTTAGAAGGCATAGAGATACTCCTTGGACATTACCTTTGTTTATGAAAAATAAGATGATTAATCCTTTGGCTGCTGGTTTGATTAGTTTCTTGGTTGATGGAACTAGGACTCTATTGGTTGCTGGAACAAGAAGTTCTGGTAAAACTTCTTTACTTGGCGCTTGTATGGTAGAAATTATGAGGAAATGTCGTATTTTGACTATTGAAGATAGTGTAACTGGAGATACATCTATTTTGATTAGAAGAAATGGCATTATAGAAAGAACGACAGTAGGCAAATTAATCGATGAACAAATAGAAAAATATGGGTGTTGGTATGAACTTTCAGATAGGGAAGTGCTTGGCAATGAAGATAATATAGAAGTTATTTCTATGACTAAGGATGGTAAGATGGAGTTTAAAAAACCTAGTAAGTTTGTGAAACATAAAGTTAATAAGCCTATTTATGAAATTACAACTTGTACTGGAAGAAAGATTAAAGTTACAGGTGATCATTCTTTGTTTGGCTTAGGACAAAATGCTAAAATAGAACCCCTAAAAGTTTCAAAAATAAAAGAAGGTTCTTTTATAGCTGTTCCTAGGTGTCTGCCAATATTTAATAGTAATTGGAATGAAATATATAATTTTAAGTCTTTGATTAAACTAAATAAAGCTTATTTTCAAGGAGAACCTATTAAAGTATTATTAAAAGAACATAAGTTTGAAGTGAAACAATTAGGCTTAGAACATGGCTACAAAAAATGTCAAATAATTAAATGGTTTAAGTTAGGGTTGATTCCTGGAAAAATTCTTAATGATCTTGAATGTTTTGGTTTTAAATTTCCTTCATTAGATGGAATAAAATTTAAAATATCTGGAAATTCAAAATGGCTTGATGCAAGCATAATCCTTGATGAAGAGTTTATCACATTCATTGGACTTTGGATAGCTGATGGTTGCTATGATAAAAATTCAGTCATAATTTGTGCTAGTTCTGATGAAGAAAAGCAACTTGTTAAAAAGATTGCAAAAAAATTTAATTTAGAAATAAAGTTCCATTCTGATAAATTTTCACAGATGCTGAATTCAAAAACTTTAAAAGTATTTATGCGTGAAATATTAAATCTCAAAGGCAATGCTTATACTAAGAGAGTCCCTGATTGGATTTTTGGACTTTCTAATATTCATAAAGCAGCATTTTTAAGAGGAATGTTTAGTGGGGATGGCTGTGCGGCAAAAACTGAAATTTGCATTCCTTTATGTTCTTATGGGCTTTTGCAGGATTTACAAACTTTACTTTTAAGTTTCGGAATAATTTTAAGAATTGGAAAAATTCGCAAGGATAAAACTTTTAATGCTTCTATAAGTTCTTTAAAGTTCTGGATAATATTTAAGAAATATATTGGTTTTCTTCAAAAAAATAAAAATCTTAAATTAAATTTATTATGTAAAAAAATATCTACACATGACACCTCAGATATTATTCCCTTAATAAAAGAAGATAAAATAAGATTTGCTGAGATTTGTCCTGAGTTTAGAATTAAGAGATATTATATTCATTCAAATAATAATGTCGGCATGGCAAAAATGCAATCTTTAACACAAATAGTTACAATTCAAGATGATTTGATAAATAATCTTAAAACTTTGGCCTGTTCTGATGTTTATTTTGATAAAGTAAGGAGTGTTAAAGAAGTATTTTTAGATGATGTTGATGTTTATGATTTTTCTGTTCCTGAAACTGAAAATTTTGTATGTGAAAACATAGTAGCTCATAATACTTTAGAACTTCCAACTTCACATTTACGTAGATTAGGTTATGATACTCAACAGATTAAGGTAAGGGCTGCTTTGATGGAAGGTGGCACAGAGATGTCGGCTGCTGAAGGTATTAGGACTTCTTTGCGTATGGGTGATAGTGCTTTGATTGTTGGTGAAGTTAGAAGTAAGGAAGCTATTGCTTTGTATGAGGCTATGCGTATCGGTGCAATGGCAAACACTGTAGCCGGTACTATTCACGGTGATTCTCCTTATGGTGTATTTGACAGGGTTGTTAATGATTTAGGTGTTCCTAAAACTTCTTTCAAAGCTACAGATATAATTATAATTGCTAATCCTTTGAAAAGTCCTGATGGTTTGCATAAGTGGAGACGTGTTACACAAATTACTGAAGTTCGTAAAGAGTGGGAAGATGATCCTATCCGTGAGCACGGCTTTGTTGATTTGATGAAGTATAATGCTCAAACAGATGAGTTAGAGCCTACACCTGAATTGATTAACGGCGATTCTGAAGTTTTGAAAGCTATTGGTGCTAATATTAAGGAATGGGCTGGCGACTGGGATGCTATTTGGGACAACATTCAGTTAAGGGCTGATACTAAGAAAATGTTGTTGGAGTATTCTGTTCGTTTAAAAAGTCCTAACTTGTTGGAAGCTGATTTTGTTATTTGGGCCAATGATGAGTTTCATAGGATTTCTAATCGTGTTAAGGAAGAAGAGGGGTTTATTGATTCTGCTAAAATCCTTTTTGAATGGGAAGAATGGTTAAAAAAAGTTATTAGGCGAGAAGAAGTTCCTAAATAATTTTATTAAATTATAGCGATGCTTTTATTCCTTCAATAGTATAAAATCCTAGATTGTCATCAAATACATATGCAGGTTCTAAAAATATATTTTCTCTGGTTTTTATAATGTCTACAATTTCAACATTATATTTTTGACAAAACTCTCGAACAAAAGGTTTTGCTTTTTGCAAAATAGCTAAGAATTCTTCCTCTTCATTTTGGTTTAATAATTTATCTATATTAATTGCCATTTTTATATCCTCCTTGAATAGCCCTAGTTGAAAAATAATTGTTTATTTGCCATAATCTTCCTCTAATTTCTGCTTGTCTTCTCCATTCTGCTTGTCTTCTCCAAAGATCTTCTTTTGATTCTTTTTGTATTTCTTTTTTCATAAAGTCAAATTCTAGTTGGTATGGTTTATTCATTTTTCTTTCTCCTTAATATCCTAAACTTCCGTAACCACATGGGCTGTATTCAAATAAATTTAATTCTAATTGTTTGTCTTCAAATTTAGAACAAATTAATTTTTTATGTCTGTTGCCTTTATTTCTTATTGCAAAGACATGTTTTATTGGAACCTTGTATATTTCAAATTTATCTAATTCTTCCAAGTTTTCTAAAGAACATTCTTTTTCATTAGAACAAGCCCTACAATGTGTTATAACAAATTCTTTACCTGTAACTCCTGTAAAGTCTTGTGTTGGAGCAATTTCATAATTTGGTGGTATTCTCATTTTTATTTTATAATTAATCATTCCTTTATATATTTTTTGTCAAAATATTTATTTTTATGGCAAAATGTCCGCATTGTAAAGGAGAAGTAAGTTTTAAAACAATTATGGAAGAAAAAAGAGGTAAAGGTTTTTTGAAACAAGAAACTATGTATTCTTGTCCTAATTGTCATGCTATTTTAGGTTTTAGCAGGGGAAAGTTTACTGGTTAATTAAACAACTGAATATGGAATTAATATGTTAAATCCTTTATTGTTAAAGCTGTTACATTCATTTTATTGGTTTATAATGAACTAATGTTCCTTCTTTAATAGCTTCTTGAATTTCTTTAGGAGTAAAATATTTTCCAGTCACTATTTCTGATTCTTTAGTTTTTTCAAAGAATTTGAACATACCCATTACATAACACTCTTGCTTTTGACAATATATTGTTTGTTGGTCACTAATTAATCCTCCTAATTCTGAAAGATCTTCGTTACAAGTTTGACAATGTATTGAGCCATCATTTACTCTTTCAGATAAATCTTTTTTTCCAAATATTTTATTCCATAATCCCATTTTTAAGCCTCCTTATTTTTTAGAACTTTTTTAAAATATTCAACTTTATCTTCTTCAATTTCTGGAAAGATTCCTCTATTTTTACAATCTTTACAATAATCTGGTTGACTCATTTTTAAGTCTAAACCAGATGGCGGAATAGTAATATTAGTACTACCGCATTTCGGACAAATTTTTATAAATTTCTTTTCTTTCATTTTTTAAAAATAAGGTCTAATTAGTGTTGCTATTGTTCTTCCAACAATAAATCCAAAACCAACTGCAAAGCCTCCTTTTATTTTTTCTTTTTTATTTGGGAATTCTGTCAATCTTAATTTTGGAGCTCCAAAAACATAAGCAGTTCCTAATAATCCTCCTTGTAAACTTATCATTCCTAAATCATAGGAGTAATGTGGAGGCATGGTTTCATAAACTAAACCCATAACAGTTCCCCAAAAAGCTTCTTTTAGATTTTTTTTGTTTATTTTATCTTCTAAATCAGCCATTATAAACCACACCCTTCACAGCCTTTTTTAAAGCACATACATTCAGGTTCATAATAATGCCTTTCATGTTTACAGCTAGGACATTCTTCTGGAGGCTCAGTTCCAGTATGAACATAACCACATTTGCTGCATTTCCATCTTATTGGTTTATCACGTTTATACACTAAACCATTTTCAACTAATTCTAGCAATCTTTTGTACCTTGCTTCATGCTCGCGTTCAACTTCAGCTACTTCTTTAAACAAGATAGCAGCTTTTTCATTGCCTTCTTTTAAAGCTTCTTTTTCAAATTGAGGATACATTTCAGTATTTTCATAATGCTCACCAGAAATAGCAGCTTTCAAGTTAGCTTTTGTATTAGAAATTCCTTTTAATAACTTAAATTCATCTTTAGCGTGCTGCATTTCATTCAAAGCAGTTTCTTCAAATATTTTGGCAATGTATAATAATTTTTCATTTCTAGCAACTTTGGCAAAATAATCATATTTATTTCGAGCTTGACTTTCACCTGCAAATGCAGTTTTCAAATTTTCTTCTGTTTTAGTCATTTTTATAACACCTCAGTTAACTTAAGCATATAAAAGAAAGCCTCTATAAAAGTTTATCGGAGAATTTCAAAAAAATTATAAGTTTTTCTTAAGCCAGATAGTGTCCCAGCCATTGTGAAGTAACTTAACTTTATCAGAAATATCCATTCCTAAATTAAACAAATATTTTTTGATTACTAAACATAAGGCATTACTTTGTTCTTCAGAAAAACCTTGTTTTAAAGATTCTTGTTTTAATTCTAAAGCCAAATTATATTTTTCAGAAGGCTTCTTACTTGAGTCTTTTTCTTCAAACCATGCTGCATTTAAGCCATCAAGTTCTTCTTTGATTCTTAAATAAGCAGTATCTTTTAATTCAGAAGGAATTTTTGATTCTAAATTTGTAGAAACTCTTGAAAGAACTTGTTCAATTTTCTTTTTAGTTTCAGTTTTGTTGTCTGTTGGAAGAGAATTACCATCTTTTCGGTATCTCCAAGTCCATGATTCGTATAGGTTTCCAAGTATAGTATCACTAATCATTTTTTTACCTTTGAATTTGGTATCAAGCAGAATAAGTTTATGCTATATAAATTTTTCTTTAAATTTTTAGTTTATGGGGGCAGCTTTGTTTTTATTTATTTTTGCTTTTGTGGTCACAACTAGCTTTGTTTGGCAGAGGCAAAGTTTTATTTCAACTTTTTCTTTTCATTTTTTGTTAATTGTATCGCATTATCTTTACTTACTATTTTTCTTCCAATTTCTTTCTCTGTTTCAATCCTAGCATTCCTTGCAACTTTTCCACCCTTTTTAGCATAAACTAAATAAAACAAGCAGGTATAAAAATATTTCTAATTAATTACTGCTAACAAAGCTAGTTGTTGATTAAAAACAAAAACAAAGCGAATAAACAAAGCCGCTACAAACCAAACTGAAAATTTGTTCAAAAACCCGAAATAATGCACTCCATTTGCCACTTGACAACTATCCACAGATAATTTATAAAGAAAAGAAAAATAACTAATTCTTAATGGAAAAAGAAATAAATCCACTCCAAATTCCGAGACACTGTCACGGAAATTGAGCTGACCACATTATTGTTTGCTTTTTCGACAACTGAAAAAATATTAGATTTAATACTAAAAAGCCAAAATATCTACAAAAATGCGAAACCTTTATATAATATTCGCATTTATATATACTTATGAAACTTTCAAAAACAGAGCTAAAAGTAATCTCTGAACTAGGAAAAGGAAATAATAACATCTCAAATATAGCTCAATCTCTAAAAATAAGCATTTCACAAGTTTACAGGATAGTACAAAAGCTAAGTAAAAAGGATATTCTAAAACTATCAAAAGGAATACTACAACCAAAAATGAAGACCCATATCAACCTTCTCTTAAAATTAATGGCAAAAACAAAAAACCTTGCAAGTCCTTTATCTAGCACAGGCATTAGCATCTATACAACCATCACTACCACCAAAACAATAAAAGAAATTGAAGAAGCAACAGATTTACACAAAACAACAGTAATTAAAAAACTAAATCAAGGTAAAAAAATGAGCCTAATATCCTTAAAAAACAAAAGATACTCCATTAATGAAAAATTATGGCCTGAAGCAAAAGAGTTTTTTGAAGAATTAAAAAAATATGATGAAACTATAGATGAAAGAGTCCCAGTAAATTCAATAATTTACCATAAAAATGATAAAGAAATTGTATTTTCCAATAAAGAAGAAATTGTTGCCCAAAAAACTGCATTTTCAGGATATAAAAATTATGGAATAAAATTATTGTTAACCACTAATTACTATTATCTCCCAAAAAAGAAACTTAATAAAAAAGAAATATTTCAGCATTCGCTTTATGTAACAGAAAAAGAAAAAAACATAAGACATATAATCTTCTTAACATTATTTTACTTGAAATTCAAAAAAGAAATTAAAAAAATAAAATCTCAATTATTACAAGACATAATCTCAATTCTTAATGGAAATAAAATAAAGGGTTTCCCAACAATTGAAGAAATTAAAGAAAAAGCAAAAGTTTATGAAATAAAAATATAAAATGATAAAAGATTTTGAAGGAATAAAAGAATTGTTTGAAGAAATTGATAAAGTAATTTCTAAAAAAATAAAATTTTACATTATTGGTGGAGCAGTGCTCCTTTACCAAGGAATGAAACCTGCTACAAAAGATATAGATATAGTTGTTGAAACAAAAAAAGAATTTAGAGAAATAGAAAAAGCTTTGAAAAAACTTGATTTTAAGTTACAAATTCCTGGAAAAGAATATACTCATATGAACCTAAGCCAGATATTTCAAAAAAAGGATTTTAGATTAGATATCTTTGAAAAAGAAGTTTGTGGAAAATTTTCTTTATCAAAAACAATGATAAAAAGAGCCAAAAAAATAATTAATCTCAAGAATATTAAAGCTTACATTTGTTCAAATGAAGATATTTTTCTTTTTAAAACAATGACTGAAAGAGAAGGAGATTTAGAGGATTGTATTTCAATTGCCACTACTACTGATCCTAATTGGAGTTTAATGTTAGAAGAATTAAGATATCAAATTTACCATAATAAAAAAGATGTATGGATAACATGGATTGGTGAAAGATTAGATATTTTAGAAGATAGGGGCCTTATAATACCAATAATTGAAGAAATAAATAAGTTAAGAGAAAAATATTATTACGAACTTGAAAAAAAGCAAAAGAAATAACACACTTGCCTCAGCTAACAAAGCTAGTTGTTGATTACAATCAATATAAACAATACAAACAAAGCCTCTACAACTTATTAACAAGAATCTTTAAGACAATCTATATGTCTCTACTAAATCAATTATAACCTTATAGATAGGAACATATAAATTTTTCTCAACTCAAAAGAATTATAAAGATAAAAAAGCTTAGTAAAACATATATCTTTGAAAAAGAGAGGAGAATTATGACTATTGGGATAGATGCAGAAATGCGAAGAATCATGGATAAGTATGGTTCTAAAGCAGATTCTAAATTTGGAGAAAATGTAATGGATCAGTCTTCAATGGCTGAAGTTTTTTCAAGAGATTATGATGTATTTAAGAAAGAAGCCCTAACATATGCTGATAGTTTCTATGAAAGAGCCTGTAATTTTTCTGAGAAGATATTGAAAGTTTCTCCTAAAGCTGAAGAAGCTTACAAGCTACAAGAAGCTATTGACAGAGTACATATTAACATTACTCCTTCAGGAGCATACGCCTTTGCTACCTTAACAATGATAATATTAGTAGTATTAGGTTTCTTGACAGGAGTTATAGGATATTTCTTGCAAGCAGCAGGAATATTTCAGTCTTCACAAGTTATGTTGGCAATAATATTCATTTTGGGAGGAGTTATTGCATTAAAACCATTAAGTAAATATCCAATATATCTTGCCACAAAATGGCGACTGCAAGCTTCTAACCAAATGGTGCTTTGTATATTATATATAGTAATGTACATGCGTCATACTTCTAACTTAGAATTAGCTATTAAATTTGCAGGCGAGCACATAGGCAATCCTCTAGCTTTAGATTTAAGAAAAATTGTTTGGGATGTTGAAATTCAAAGGTATTCTTCAATAAAACAATCATTAGATATTTATCTTGAAGGCTGGAAAAAGTATAACTTAGAATTTGTTGAATCTTTTCACTTGATTGAATCTTCATTGTATGAATCTGATAATAATAAAAGAGTAACTTTGTTAGACAAGGCATTGCAAGTTATGCTTGAAGGAACATATGAAAACATGTTGCATTATGCTCAAGATGTTAAAAGTCCAATAACTACGTTGCACATGTTAGGAATTATTTTGCCTGTTTTAGGGTTGATAATGTTGCCTTTGATTGGAAGCTTTTTGGGAGTAAAATGGTATCAATTAGCTTTGATATATAATATTGCTTTGCCATTAGGTGTATATTTTATGGGTTATAAAATAATGGCCAAACGTCCAATGGGTTATTCTCAAAGTAATATTTATGAAGATAATCCTCGGTATCAAAGAATGCGAATGTTTGTCATGGGCAAGGGTGCAAATCAAAAGTTGATTAGTCCTAAAAAAATTGCTATATTATTATTGATTATGATTTCTTTGATTGGTTTGGCTCCAGTCATTTATCATTTTATTAATCCTGGTGCTGATATTTTAATAAATTTGGGTGGAAAGTCTTATGGTTCTTTCTTAGATTATAGGACTGTTGATGTTGAAATTAATGGTGTATTAGAAACAGTTAATGTGGGACCGTTTGGTATAGGTGCTGCAATGTTAAGTTTGTTTTTGACTTTAGGTATTGCTATTGGAATAGGTGCATATTATCGTATTAGGTCAAATAGGTTGATAGAAGTAAGGAATGAAACTAAAAAGTTAGAGAAAGAGTTTCAAAGTGCAATATTTCAGTTAGGGAACAGAGTCGGTTCTGGTATTCCAACAGAGATGGCTTTTAGTTCTGTTGCTGAAACTTTACAAGGGACGCCTACTGGTAATTTCTTTAATATTGTTGATAATAATATCCGAAGGGTAGGCATGAATGTTCAGAATGCTATTTTTGATTCTGAGATTGGGGCTATTAATGAGTATCCGAGTTCTTTGATTGATAGTTCAATGAGAGTTTTAGTGGAAACTTCTAGAAAAGGTCCTTTAGTTGTATCACAAGCTTTGCTTAATATTTCGACTTATCTTGACAGAATAAACAAAGTTAATGAACGGTTAAAAGATTTGTTGGCAGAAACAGTTGGTTCAATGAAAGCGCAAGTTGCATTTTTATCGCCTGTAATCTCGGGTATTGTTGTTGGAATAGGTACAATGATTACTACTATTATTGGTGGTTTAGCAGCTGCAATGTCTGCTGCACCCGGAAATGAAGGTGCATCAAATTTAGGAGCTTTAGGAGACTTAGGTAATATGTTTCCTGTTCAAGGTTTAATGCCTCCCTATTTTTTCCAGATTGTAGTTGGCTTGTATTTAATTGAAGTTGTTTTCATACTTTCAATATTAAGTAATGGTATTGAAAATGGTGTTGACAAGTTAAATGAAGAAAATAAGATTGGTAAAAACTTATATAAGAGCACAATCTTTTATGTTATTGTAGCAGCATTAACAATGATTGTGTTTAATGCTTTAGCTGTAATGATTTCAACTAGGGCAGCAGGTTAAAGATGGCAACAAAAAGTTTAATATTAATAATATTGACAATACTTTTAGGAGTTGTAACTTACCTTATAGTTATTAATTTGAGGAATATGGCATTAGGATGAAAAGGGGAGAAATAAGTACGGAAAAGTTAATAGGTTTGGTACTTTTGTTAGCTTTTTTAATGATTGCTGCTGGAATAATTTATATTGTTTATGGTGAAGTGGATGCTACTAAGATGGGACAGTTTAGTTGTTGGATGAGTAATGGTTTGAAATCTGGTAGCGGTCCTTTAGGCAAATTAATACCTTCAACTTGTTCTATGACTATAGTTGAAGAGAAAGCTGGTTTAGAAGATATTACTAAAATGTTGACAAATACTTGGTGGATGTATCATCAAGGGGATATTGATTTAGGTTCAACAGCAAGCGAAGTTGCAGTTTTTCAATTTATTGTTAAAGATGAAATTAGTTTTGAAAATTTAGTCCAAAGATTAGTTAAGTTTAAAGGCGAGACTCAAGTAACTGATTTAAAAGATTCTGATTTTAATTATTTGCAAGAAGGTTCTGAAGGGCCTACCTTATGTGTTGGTTTACCTATTATCAAGGAGGATTATAAATTAAAGAAAGATCAAATATATTTTATAATGTTTTTTGAGAGTAATAGGATATTAGAATTTTTAAACGTAAAAGATGTAGGTGATAAAGTTATTATTTCTTCTACACCTAATCTTGATCAAGAAGAAAATTATTATTGCCCGTCTTATGCTAATCTTAAGGAAGGCATATCAATTTATAAAACTGTTTTAAGTGGGACGCCTATAAAAGTAATTGGAGCAAAAAAAATAGAATGAAAAAAGGAAGTTTATCAATAGAATATTTGGCAATTATTGTTTTAGTTTTAATAGCTTTGATAGTATTATTATTGTTTGCAACAACTATTGGTGATAGAATAGTTGAAGGAATCAAACATTTTTTTCAAAATATTGTAGGGAGAAGGTAAATGCCAGAAAAAGAAGTTGGAACTTTGCAAAAATTGATTTTAGCATTAGTTGTTATTCTTGTTATTGCAGGTATAATCTTTTTATTTTATCCTGATATGGGACAAAGAATTGGGCAAATAGCTGATGAAGTTTTTGGAACTGCTGATAAAGCAGAACAAGTTGAACAAGCAGATACTTTTGTTAAAGATTTTTTATTGTCAATGGATAAATGTTTAAATTCAAATTTTAATGAATGTTATTGTAATCTTGAAAGAGATAAGTTTCCTGAAAATTATCTTTTAAAATTAGAAAATAAAGATGGTTTAGTAATGACATTAATTTCAGATGAAAATATGTTATTAGATAGTAAAAAAGTTGAAAATATTAAAGTTAGTTTAGCAGTTCTAGGACAATATGGTCCAGAATCGGATTTGGCTTGTAAACCTATGGATATTTTGATAACTAATAAAGAAGGAAAATTAATAATTAAACAAATTAAGTTTGATTCAGAAGAATATGAGTTTTATACTAATAAAGGATTATCTATTCCTGAAATTTTCAAATTTGAGAATGAACTTTGTTTAGTTACAACTAAAGTTGAGAAAGATTCTGAACCAATAAATAAAGGTCAAGTTAAATTATTGACTCAAGGTAAAAAGTTTTTAGAAAAGTCTGATAAATTAAAAGAAATTTTATGGTCCTTAGATTCTCTAAAATCTTGTTCTAATGTAGCAAACTCAAATAATCAAATTATCTGGCCTATTGATCCAAGCAATATTAATTCTATTAGTTCATGTTATAATCTTAAAAAAGATAGTTTTGGTTATGGCTTGAATGTTAAAGAAAGAAGTGTAATTAAAGTTCCAGTTTTTGCAGGAGTAATAATAGATTATTGTGAAATTGATTGTGGTTCTGATGGCTCTTACATCACTATTTATGAAGTTTATAATAATGAAAAGAAACCTGTTTTAGATGATTATGGTAATAAGCGTTATATAAAAATTAGTGGATTTTCTTCTATAAATCAAGGAGGTCAAGGATATTCCTCTTACAAAAGCAAAGGGATAGTTACAGGTGATTCTGTTAGCGGTTTGTTAGTTCATTATGGTGAAGAATTAGGTTATTCAACAGATAAATTATTGTTTGATATAGGTTTTGATGGATTAAATTTAGCTGAAAGTGCAGCCTCTAAAAAAGTTTCTGAAAAAATACTTTGTGATTTGCCTAAATTGAATGATAAAATGTACTCAGGCAAAGATTGTAAAATTAGTTGTGTAAATAATGTTGAAACAGCTGAGCAGTCCTTGGAATCTTTAATTAATTGGATGTCCAGACTAGAAGATAGGGGCAAGGGAGTAACAACAATAAAATTAGATACAAATCAAATTTTGATAGGTTTTGGAAAAGATCAAGCAGAGTTTGGAGATAAATTTTGGAGTTGTAATTCTGCTACTGGAAAGGGACCTTTTTTAGGTTCTGAAGATAAACCAAAGCAATGTAGAGATAAGCCTTGTTTATGTTTATGTGATAGTGATGATTGTGAAGAAGCTGTATGCAAAACATTTGATTCAGGATTCATACCAACTTTTATGCAAGGTGGAGAAGGATGTGAATTTGGACCATTTATTGATTCTTTAGATTATTTAGCTAAAGTTTATTTTGAAAGAAAAGGTCAAACTTTAGGTTTATGTACTAAGTTGCCTTGTATAATAATTTAAATTAAAGTTATAGAAAGCTTTAAAAGTCTATTAAACTATATAAAAATTAATTAATGAGAGGTGACTTAATATGAATAAGAAAGGTGTTGAAATTACTCTTAACTTTATTGTTATAGCAGCAATTGTTTTAATTGCTTTAATTGTAGCTGTATTATTCTTTACAGGTGCAAGTACAAACTTATTTGGAAAAATTAAAGATGTACAAACTGTTAGTACACAAGAGATATCATTAGCAACTGCGGTTTGTGAAAGCCACTGTGCGAATAGAAATCAAGCAGCTTATGAAAATCCTAGTTTTTCACAAGTAATGAGGGATGCAGGATATAATTCTTGTAGTGAATTACCAGGTTTAGGTGCTTTCCAAGCAGAATGTAGTGGTACTTGTTCAGGTCCTGCAGAATGTAGTGGTTTACCTGAAGATTTATGTAAATCACATCTAAATGCAAATGGTATTAAAATTTGCAATTGGAACTAACCCGAAAGCTTATTAATTCTTTTATTTTATTATTTATATCATGAATAAAAGGGGTTTTGAATTAAGTATTAATCTTGTTGTTATTCTTGCAATTGCTTTAATAGCTTTGATTGTAATTATTTTAATCTTTAGCGGTGGCACAACTGAGTTTACTGGAAGGTTAAAAGGAATAATCGGCGAGATTTGGGGAATGAAACCTAACATGACAGTAGGATGAGGTTCTATATGAAATCAAAAAAAGGTACAGAAGAATCAACTAGTTTTTTGATAGGAATTCTTTTAATGGTTCTGATTTTAACACCTTTGATTATAGCTTACATAAATTCAACTTCTTCAAAAAGTAGCATGGAAAATACTTTGAAAGGTTTAGTTGAAAAAACTCAAAAGATGAATAGTGGTGAAAATGATACTCTTATTGGTACTATTGAAAGTGGTTATTTTTTGAAGGCATTTGCTAAAGATGATGCAAAAAAGCCTATACAATGTAAAGATAGTGCTTGTATATGTATGTGTGAGCCTGAAACTTATTTAGTTTTATCTTTATGGGGAAATTGTGCTGAAAATCCTAAATGTGAACTTTATGATAAAGAAACTAATTTTAGATTTTCTGGTGGAGAACATTCTTATTTAATGTCTGAAAGTGAAAATGTACAATTATTTTATCAAAAGAAAGAAGATGTGATTGGAATATGTTTACAATTACCTTGTATTTCAGAAGAATTACAAAAAAGTTTAGATGTTTTTGAAGATTTTTTAAAGAAATATAAACAATGTAAGGGACAAAATGGAGATTGTATTTGTGATGAAGTTAAGTTTAATGATTTGAATAAAGATTTCCAGATTAGAATGAAAACAGATGGTGCAGTTACTGTAATAAGGCTTTATGAAGATACTAAAGGGTTTGGAGAAACTTTAAGAGCTGAAGAATTCTTAATTGGAGATACTCTTGGAACATATAATAGTTTTAATGATAAAGCAATAGAAGTAGCTTCTTTTGATTTTGGAAAAGATGTAGATGATAAATTTGAAGATTATATTTATGAAAATTCTATTCAATTATTTAAAAGCAAAGAAGGCTATGTAACATTTGCTAAAGTAGAAGGAGTTGGTTTTACAGTTTTAAAAGAGAAAAAAAGCTTATGCCAAGCAGAAGTAAAGGAAGAGCCTAAAGAAGAATCTTCTTCAAGTTTTAAAAAGACTTAAATATTTACAGAACTTAATTCTATTTATGAACAAGAGGGGTGAAGCTGAGACTTTAGAGCTAACTATGCTTTTTGAAATATTGATAGGTATAGCAATTGCAGCTTTTTTAGTTTTGGCAGCATTAAATTGGAATTCATTATCTAATTTTAATCAACTTTATGTTGAAGAAGATTTAATGTTATTAAGTAATACTTTGTTATCAACTCCTGGAGCAGTTTCCTATAAGTACCCTTTATCTTCTAGCTTAAAGGTTGAAATGACTCCTACTAATATTAAGATTGTTAGTAGTCCTAGCTTTTTTGCAATGACTGACAAAACTATTCTTTTAATGGAAACAAGTCATAAAGCAGATTCAATAAATATTAAGAGGTTGGATAATGTCTAAAAAAGGTGGATTTAATTTAGGAAGAAAAACATTATATTTTATTATAGCTATTTTTGTGATTACATTTATATTTTTGTACATGCGTAATGCAATTACTAGTTATAATGATGATGTTGTAAGTGATTTTAGTAATATTGAAGGTGCAGTGATTGCTACTGAAGCTTTAATGTCTCCTAAATGTTTTGCTTATTATGATGAAGAAATAGACAGAGTTTATCCTGGTGTAATTGATTATACTAAATTAAATGAAGAAAATTTGGGAAAAGGTTGTATGATTTATATTGATAGTCCGTATGAAATAAAAGTTTTGGATAAAATTTTAAAATTAACAGAAGGCGAAGATTTAGAAACTATTATTTCTCCAATTTTGATTTTAAAAGATGGTGTTTTGAAATCAGAAAAGATGGAAATTAATGTTCAAGATTATTATGGATATAAAGGGCAGAAAAAACCAAGAGACGGGGATTATTATTCAGTAGCGTAAAAATGAAGACTAAGAAAGGACAGACTGAGGATATATTTGCTGATTTGATTATTGCTTTAATATTTATAGTAATTACAGTTATAATTATCGGTGTTAAAAGTGGGGAGCATGAAATAGGTACAAGTAAGATTTTAGCTTCTGAAAAGAATACTTTGAAGAATATGGATCTTTTAACTTTATTAAGAAGTCCTGCAATGCAAGTTAATCAAGAAAAAGAAGGATTAAGTGAAGTTAGAAATATTGATTTTGCTGAATTATTTTCAATGGTCTACTTGAATTATCCTACAGAACAAATTGGTTTTGAATGGTTGTTTAATGATTTTATAGATAGGGGTTTAGTAAGTGATAGTTTATCTTGTGAAAGTAATTTTAAAGATTTAATTACTGAAACTTTAGGTTATACTAGTTGGAGTTTAAGATTTTATAGTTTTACTGGAAAACAAATATTTGAATGTGATAATCTTGACAATTTAAGAAAATATGCAATAGCTAATGGTTATTATGCTAAGTTTAATACAACAATCCCTTCACCTCAAGGTAAAGATATTTTTATTGAAATGGAGATAGTAGAATGAATAGAAAAGGAGTAGCAATATTGTCTTTGGCTGCAATTGGATTTTTAGTAGCTATAGTTTTATTTTATAGTCAAGTTGATAAATTGCCTGGCAATCAAAAAAGTTATTTGGGAGAAGCTGAAGTTGGTTTGTTTAATACTTATATTGCTGCTGAAAAAGAATTGCTTTATATTGATCTTATGGCTGAGTATGCATTACAAGATTCTTATGAACAATTAGAATTATATAGCTCCAAAGAGGTTTTAGAAAAATTCCAGGATAATTTTCAAACTCGTTTATTCAATTTTAATGAAATTTACCATAGGGACTTAATGTTAGAGGATTATCAATTTACTTTAGATGATAAAAGTATAAAGGGAATATCTAGTAAAGAGTTAAATATTACTTCTGATAACATAGATTATAAATTCAAACCTAATTTTAGAATTTCTTTATAGGATTAAAAAATAAAAAAAAGAAAAAAAGAAAAAACTCAAGCTAAGATTTTATCTCTTCTTTTTCTTTACTGCTTTTTTCTTTACAGCTTTCTTGACTGGTTTTTTCTTTACAGCTTTCTTAGCTGGTTTTCTCTTTACTGCTTTTTTCTTTACAGCTTTTTTCTTGACCATATTGTGTTCACCTCGTTTTAACTAATTTATAATTAAAAATATGGTTTTTCTACTATTTAAATTTATTTTTTTTGAATTTTTTGAATTTTTTTTAGTTTTTAGAATTTTTTTTGTGAAAATTAGGATTTGAGTTTTTATTTTTGTAAAAAAAATAATTTTTGAATTTGTCGACGGGAAAAATTTAACTTTAGAGATTAATCTTAAAAGCTCCTAGTAAAGTTTATATAACTACAAAGATTATTATTTACTATGATAAAATATTATAAAAATTCATCACGTGATAAAACATTAAAAAGAGTAGAAAAGTTTACAAAAGATTGTTGGATATATGTTGTAGATCCAACAACAAAAGAAATAAATTCTCTTGTAAGAGATTTTAAACTTAACAGAAGCAACTTGTATTCTGGTTTAGATGATAATGAAGTCCCAAGGATGGACCATATAGACCACCATTCTTATATTTTTACAAAAATAATTTTTCCTGATCAAGAGAACACCTTAACTACTTGTTTGATAGTCATTACAAATACATTTATTTTAACTTTAGCTAAAAAAGACCCAGAATTTCTAAAAAAACTTAAGGAAAATGATTTAGAATTTGTTTTAGATCAAAGGTTGAAGTCGGCTGTTGCTTTATTTACAATAATTGATAAAGGATTTGAAGATACAACAATTGAAATAGTTAAGTTAGTTCATGCTAAGAAAAAGAAAATTTATGAATTAAAAGAAAGTGATGTGAACGAAGTTTTAGCTCAAGAAGAAATATTAAATAATTTAGTAGATGCTTATAATCATAGTACTCTTATTTATGAAAGAATAATAAACAATATTAAATTTTATCATGAGAATAAAAATCTTTTAAAGAATTTAATTGTTGATGCTCATCAAAGTCTTGCTCTTTGTCAGTCTTCATTAAAAACAATTTCTCATATTAGGGAAAGTTATAATATCTTACTTTCAAATAGATTAAATAGAATTATTACTATATTAACAATATTTACAATTTTTATAAGTTTACCAGCAGCTATTTCTGGTTTATATGGGATGAATTTAAATTTACCTTTCCAAGATCATTCATTTGCATTTTTTTATATAATCATTTTTAATATTGTTATTTGGATTAGTTTGTTGATTTATTTCAAAAAGAAAAGAATTATTTAATCTTTTTTTCTTCTAGCTAAGAAATAAAGGGGTATTCCAAAAGTAGAAAATGTAGCTATATCTGTGAAGTTTTTATTAATTCCAAAAGAGATATAGTAATCATTAATACTATTGTAAATTTTAGAAGAAAGGGTATTTATTGAAGAATTTTTATTAATTCCAAAAGCACAGATTGAAAAAAGACTTATTATTGTTACACCTTTTATGATTTTTTTAAATATACCACTGGTAACAGAAGTTCTTATGAAATCCTTTTCATGATAAAAAATATGCTGCTTGTTTATTTTGTTTAGAATGTCTTCAATATTTTCCATTAATAAAACTCTCCTCTTTAATTTCTTCTACCACAAAATGCTCCCTTTTTTCTTGACATAGTTTTTTTAATTTTTCATCAAATTCATTAAACTCAGAAAGGTTCTTAAAATAAGCTTCTACATAAAAATTAAAATTACCTTTAACTATAAGGACAGAGTTGATATTTTTATTTTTTGATAAAAACTGCAGTAATTTTTTATTCTTGGATTTTATTAAGAATCTAACTCTTAAATTGTAATCCAATCTTTTGAAATCTATTATGCTTGTATATTTCTTAATAAAATGCTTATTCATGAACTTTATTTTTCTGAATACTAAAGTTCTGGAGTTATTAGTGCATCTTGAAATATCTATTACGGATCTTCTTGAATCTTCCCTCAGTTTTTCAAGAATTTGAATGCTTTCCTTGTCTCTTATCATTTGTTCTCCCTTTAATTACTTTAATTATTCTTTTTACTATGCTTTTCTTAGTGATTTTTTTTGCTAACTTTTGAATTTTTCTTTTATATTTTTTAGGGGCTGAGCTTTGTTCTAAACTTTCAGCTATTTCTTGTAATTCTTTCCTATAAAATTCATTGCCCATTACATTCATGGATTTAAATTTTAAATAAAGCGTTTTGAAGCTTTCTAGTTTATTTTGCCATGCGCAATCGAAACATTTTAACTTGTCATATTTCCCAGCTAATAAAGCATACATTTCTAGAATGATATTATCTGTTGATTCTATGGCCTTGAACAAAAAATTTCCTCTGGAATAAAATGGTTGGTAATTGGCATATTCTGTCTTTATAGATTCATATTGCTTTTCTTCCCTATTAACGTGAGCTTCTAAATTACTTCCGGAATAAGAACTAAAATTATAGTCTTTATACAAATTAGAAATATAATTGTTAATTTCTTTTATTCTTTCAAGTATTTCTTCTAAGATATTCATGAGCTTTAATTTAAAATATCTTTTAATAAATATTACTAGAAAAAAACATAAGATTTTTCAAAGAATTAGTAAAATACCCTAAAAAGACTGAAATTTAACAATAAATTTATAAATTAAAATTTTATCCTATCTATAAAATGGTTGAATATACTCTAATGGACAAATTATCTAAAGATTTAGTAGGTAATGATGTTAGAATAACTGGTGTTTGTACTGATTTATATTATAATGATGGCGGCTTCATATTACCAGCTAGATACAGGGCAATAATTAAATTAGAAAATCAAGAGTTTTTGGAACTTAAAGCTTCTAAACATATAATGAATGGTTTTAATGAATTAAATAAATTCTTATTAGATAAAAGTCTTTTACATGCTTCAGGAGAGATAAAGAAATCTGTAAATGTTTATGGTAAGTTAATGGATAAAAGAAATTCTTATTTGCTTAAAGTTGATGAAGTGCAATATCCTGGGCTTTATGTTGATTTTGGTGCTGAATTCAGGGATTATATTATTGATTTAGAGCAAATGATTGGCGATTTAACATTTAAACGATAATTCTAACCAAAAAGCTTATAAATGAATTATAACTTGGAAGTAGTAATAAATAAGGATTATTTGGAGACAAAAATGAGTATTGATTATAAATTAAAGGATGAAACACCAATATTAGAAGCAAATAAAGGAAGATTTGTTCAAGTAGAAACAAATTCAAAAGATGAAAATTCATTAATCAGAAAGGTTTTCAAAGCTCTAGTTGAAGATAAGGTTATTACAGTAGGATTTACACGAAAAAAAGACAAAAATTTTGTAGGAATTACTAATGGTGTTAATGCTAAAAACTATGAGAATGGCGAAAGAATGCCTGGTATTGAAAGAATAAAAAATCAAAAGGTTTTACAAGCATTAAGAACATTGCCAGATTATGTTCAAAATATGATACAGGACTTAAATGAATAAAAGGAGTTTAGCTAATAAAGTACAGGAAATTGAATTAAATTATGATAGTTTTGTAAAAGTTGAAGGGTATAGTCCTTTAGTAAAAAAAGAGGATAAAAAAGATGATTCTAATAATATTATTATAAAAGAAATTTATAAAGTTTTAAATGGTCCTCAAGAAGAAGGACAACGTACATTTGATGTAGAATTTACAGTTAGAAATAAGAATACAAGATCTTTAACAGAAGAAGAATTAAAAGAAATATATCTAAAAGTAAAAGAGGATTTATTTAGAAAAGGAATAGATGATAAATTTAATTTTGATTATTTTGTAGCTATGACTAGTGGAAAACAATATAAAGTCTATAGGGATGGTAAAAGAATGTTGGGAATTAAAGAAATAACACATCCCCGAGTATTAGAGCTTTTAAGAACATTGCCTAAATATGTTCAAGATTGGATTGAAGATTTGAATGAATAAATTAGAAACAATTATCGGACAAGCTGCAGGGTTAGGAATATCTTTAACAGGCTTAGCATTACAAAATGGATATATTTTTGCTACTGGCTTAACAACTTTTTCTTTATCATTTGTTTTATACCAATCTGAGAAAGATAAGGAAGAATTAGTAAAGCAAACAAAATATAAAATTAATAATGAAGAAAATTAAGATAATTTTTTAACTGTGTAATACCTGCCTTCAAACAACTTTATATATAATAAAATATACTACCTCTATTATGGTTGACGCAATTCTTAGCAACAGTATGAAATATCCCCTTAAGGCATTGATGAAACATTTTATCGCGCTGGGTAGTACTGGTTCTGGAAAAACAGTTCTCAGTAAGGTGCTGATTGAAGAAGCTGCTATGAACGGAATACCTTCCATAATTGTTGATCCGCAAGGAGACTTGGCAAGCTTGGCTATGTATGGTACATCAGAAAAAGTAGACCAGAAGAGGCTTGACCAGTTCAAAAAGAGTGCAAGAGTGGTAATATTCACGCCAACATCTTCAAAAGGCATTCCTTTATTTGTAAACCCACTCAAGCTACCAAGCAGCAAGCTCGGCAGCGAGGAAGTAATAAGCATAATCAACCAGATATCTACTTCTATTGCCAGGCTTATCGGCTACGACATTAATAAGGACTCTGGCAAGAACGCGCAGGTCGTATTATATCTTTTGCTGATGGACTGCTGGAAAAGTAGTCGTGACTTGAAAACATTTGACAAGCTTTCTGACTTGGTCTTGAACTTGCCTGAAAGCGTCCAGAAAGAGGGCGAAGTTTTTGTGAAAGATGTTAAGGCTTTGGCTATATTATCTAAGAAACTCAAATATCTTACCATAGGCGAGAAAGAATTATTGTTTCAGTTTGGTGTGCCGCTTGACATTGACACCTTGCTGGGTAAGGGGCAGAAAAAAACCCAGATAAGCATAATTTATCTTAATACCATAAACACAATAGATGAGAAGCAGTTTTTTGTCTCGATGCTTGCAACAGAACTTTACCAATGGATGCTATCACATCCTTCAAAAGACCTGCAGGCGATATTCATGATAGATGAAGTTGCGTCGTTCATACCAGCCGGTGCTGAAAAGCCGATGGCAAAAGAAATTTTAAAGCTGATTTACAAGCAAGCAAGGAAGTACGGCATTGGCTGTATCACTGGCACACAGAATCCCGGAGATATAGATTATAAGGCATTTGCGCAGTTCGGCACATGGGCTATAGGAAGATTGGTAACTAAACAGGACATAGCAAAAGTCAAGACTGCTTTAGAATCATTGGCTATGCAGAAAACTGAAAAGGTTCTTGACGTTTTACCAAGGCTTAAGTCAGGCGAGTTCCTCATGTTTTGCCCTGACATTTTTAAGGATGTAATTAATATGAAGGTGAGATGGCTTTTGACAGAGCACAAGACCTTGACAGAAGATGACGTTAAGTTGCTTACAACAGTGGAAGATAAGGATTTCTATGAGCAGTATGCAGTCAAAAAACCAAAGCTGAAAAAAGAGAGAAGTCAGGAGAAGGGAATTGAGCATTTTGATGTGTGCATAAGCGATGAAGAGGCCGACAAAATCATAAATAGGAAGAAAAGAAAACTATTCTGGCTATTCGGACCGCCTACTGAAACATTAGAGTCATTGAAGCTCATGCTGAAGCCGATAATAAGGGCTGAAGCTGTAAGGGCAAAGCAGAGTTTCTTCGGCAAAAAGCTTGAGAATTTTACCTTGAATTTTGATGGTGTCACAGGCGGTTTAATCAAGATAAAGCATAATGGCAAGATTAAGTCATATAGGGGCTGGCAGGAGATGCTTGGCTTGTCTGAGCGTGAAATCTCAGTGATAAAACTGATGTTTAGCAAGTGGAAGAATAGGATGACTAATGCGGAGATTGCATCACGGCTTATGTTGACTGACAACTTTGTTAACCAAGTCACTAACGGATTGATGAAAAAAAAGCTGCTATCTTATGTTGGCAAGAAGAGGAGAGCTTACTTATGGATGCCGCTCATTAATGTTAAGGTGCCTATGAATGCAAAGAAGCTACTGTCGTATAAGTTAGAAACATCAAATGCAGGAACAAAAGGCCATATATTGAATTCAGCTGTTAAATTGAATGATTTGACAAAGTTGGTCAAAGAATGGCTTGATGTGTCTATTACTGATACGTCTATTATATACTATCCTTATTATGAAGCAAAGCTTGTCGGCAAAAAAAGGTCTAGGATTATAAGGATAAGCGCATTGAATGGGAAAGTAATTGCATAGAAGGATAATATAAAATGAAGAAAATTAAGATAATTTTTGCATAATTCTTATAAAGTCCAATTGAATTCTTCCTTATACTAATTATAGGAGGCTATAAAATGGTAAAAAAATCATATGTTTTTAGTTCAGAATCAGTTACAGAAGGACATCCTGATAAGGTAGCTGATAAAATTTCTGATTCTATTTTGGATGCATGCTTAGCAGAAGATTCAGAAAGTAGGGTTGCATGTGAAACTTTAGTTAAAGGATATATGCCTGATGAAAATACTGTAAAATATGCAGTTGTTTTGGCAGGGGAAATTACTACAAAAGCAAATTTAGAAAATAATTTTTTAGATAATATTGTAATGAAAACATTAAAAGAAATAGGTTACAATAGTCCTGAATCTGGTTTTGATGCCAATGATTGTCAAATTATAAAATTAATGACAAAACAAAGCCCTGATATTGCACAAGGTGTAAATGAAGGACAAGGAGATTTTAAAGAGCAAGGAGCAGGTGATCAAGGAATGATGTTTGGTTTTGCATCTAATGAAACAGATGTTTTGATGCCTTTACCTATAGTTTTAGCACATAAGTTAACAAGTAGATTAACTTATATGAGAAAATCTGGCAAAATGCCTTATTTATTTCCAGACGGTAAATCTCAAGTTGCTGTTAAGTATATTAATGGTAAACCTAAACTTTTAGAAAATGTAATTATTGCGGCTCAACATAATAAAAATGTAGATATGAAACAATTAAGAGAAGATATGAAAAGATTAGTTATAAGTCCAGTCTGTAAAAGATATATGTCTGCAGATACAAAATTACATATTAATGCCACAGGGAAATTTATTGTTGGTGGACCTTTAGCAGATGCAGGTGTAACTGGAAGAAAAATAATAGTTGATACTTATGGTGGCATGGGAAAACATGGTGGTGGAGCTTTTAGTGGAAAAGATCCAAGTAAAGTTGATAGGAGTGGAGCTTATGTAGCTAGATATATTGCTAAGAATTTAGTAGCTGCAGGATTAGTTGATATTTGTGAAGTTCAATTGGCTTATAGTATTGGTGTAGCTGAACCAACTTCTATACTTATAGATGATTTTGAAACTGGAAAAGTTTCTTCTGAAGAATTATCTAAAATTGTTAGAAAAGAATTTCCAATAAAGCCAGCAGATATTATTAGTGTATTAGATTTGAAAAGACCTATTTATGCTGATACTGCTGCTTATGGGCATTTTGGAAGAAATGAATTTCCTTGGGAAAATACTAAAAAAGCTGAAAAACTGAAAAAATACTTATAATTTTTTTATTTTATTTTTTCTGCCATATAAATATTATTTTTATTATCTGTAATTTTTACTTTTATTCTTTTGCCTATTGAAGGTTGGCAATTGTTTATTGTAATGCATCTATTGTTAGCTACAGCTAAAGCTTGATTTATCATCCAGCCTGATGCTTTAATTTCTGCTATAGTTTTCTCTCCAATTTTGAATTTAGTAGGCAATCTTTTTGCTTTTTTTATATTAAAATTATCTGCAGTGCAAATTAAATCTATTTTGTATTCTTTTTCCCATTCTTTCAATTGTTCATAGAATTTTTTGTAATTGATTTTTTTAGCATTAGGTGCTTTTCTACTATGTTTGTATTCTTCATATTTTTGTATTCCTATCTTAGCTTTCAATTTTTTAGCTAGTTTGATTAATTCAGGAATATGTTTATCATTCCATTTAGGAATCCAGACAGGTGCAAATAGTAATTGGATCTTAGATTTTGAAACTTCTTCAGCTAATTTAAGAATCTTGTTTAAATCATAATGTTGACAGCCACTTAATGTTTTGGCTTGTTCTTTGTCTAAAGAGTTTATGGACAAGTTAATTTGATTTAATCCAGCTTCTTCTAATACTTTAACATCATTAATTAACATTCCATTAGTTTGCATAGAAATTCTTCTAATCTCTTTTATTTTTTTAATTCCTTTAATTAATTCAATTAATTGAGGATAAGTAGCTACTTCACCAACAGAGTCAATGTTTGCTTCTATTGAAACCTCTTTAAACTTTACAACTTCTTTAACATAATCTAATAAATAATCTAGTTCAACTTGGTAATTTGTAGGATGAAAGTTAGGATCATTTGCATTAGTGCTACAAAAGATACATTTCATATTGCAAACAGAAGTTGGTCTTATTTGGATTAAGTCTGTGCCTCTGTCTATTATACCAAAAGCTATGCAGCCAATCAAAGGTATTTCAGATTTCCTGTCAATTTTTATTAATTTCATTTGTATGATTGAAGTAATTTTAAAACATCTTCACATTCTTGTTCTGTGCTTGAGAATAATCCACAAGGAGGTGTAATTAAATCTCCTTCTTGAAATTCTTTAACATCTTCTAAACTTTTAATCCCCCATGCTATTTTTTTATTGTTTCTATATTTGGGAAATGTAGTTAAATCGTATTCAGATGCGTCAAAACGGATTATATCTATATCTGAATAAAAAAGTTTATCCCAGTCCATGCTGTTGCATACATGTATTCCTCTAGTAACATTAAAGCTTGAGAATATTGCATCCCAATATTGTTTGAAATTAAAGCCTGCATGTCCTAAAGTCGGTTCGTCTAAGAAAAGAATTATTTCTTTAGCTTTTAGTCCATCCATAATTGAATATATATGGTTGTAGCAACTTTCTATTGCTTTATTTTCATCATAGTTGCCTAACATTAATGTTACAGGACCCACACATTGTATTTTTACTTTATTGAATTCATGTTTTTTGAATTCTTCTAAGCAACTTAAGGAGCCTGGATTTTTAATGTATTCAAACATTGAATCCTTCAATTTAGGCAATTCTGGTAAGAATGGAATATCGTGCTTTAAACTATATTGAATTGCTTTTTCTATATTTTTATAAGGTAATGAGCCAATTTGTGTTATCATGTTTTTGAATCATTTTTAGTCATTTATAATATTTACGAATCAAAAGAACAATATTTAAATAATAAAAACTCTATATAATCAGATGGCTTCACAATTATTAGGTTTAGGAATTGGATTTTTAGGTGGTATTTTAAGAGCTTGTATTGGATTTGTTTATGCTAGGGCTAAAGATTCTAAAATTAAGTTTAAACCTTATTTGTTCTTAGTTACTCTTATAGAAGGTGTTGTTGCTGGTATTGTTTTAGGTTCATTAATTACTGTAGTTGATATTCCAACAGGTGTTAGCTTAGGTTTGGCAGCTGCTGGATTATCTGAAATAGCAGGCAAGACTGGATTGCATGATAAATTAAAATGACTAACGAAGATTTAGAAAAAGCTTTAAGATACATCCGTGAAGGTGTTGAAAAAGTTAATGAAACTATTGAAGAATTGAAAAAAGAGATTAAAAAGAAAAGTTAGTCTTTTTTCTTTAATTCATTTAGATCAAACATAAATTGTTTACCGCAAATAGTACACCAGTGTGTATTATTAAAAAAATTGTCAAAATTGTTGCCACATCTATTACATAATGTCATTTCTATCACCTCTTATAATAAATTTTTTATTTATATATTTTTCTCATCCAAAAATCTTAAGCACTATCATTAGTGTAATTCCTATAGTAAAAGGGATTAAGGTTTTAAGTGCTTTTATTAAATTTCCTTCATGCATTTTGTAAAGTTCTGGGATTAAATCAGCTGTAGCTATATAAATGAAACCGCCTGCTGCAAAAGGTATCAAATGTTCTGAAAAAAGGTTTATTTTGTTAGATATTAAAAAACCAAAAACTCCTCCAATTAAACAAGTGCTTTGAGCTAACACAGAGTAAATTAAAGCTTTCTTTTTACTATGTTTACCATGTAATAAAACCCCAAATAATCCTATTTGTTGAGGCAATTCATGGATAATTATTAAAATTGTAGTTATTATTCCTAATCTTATGTCTAATAAAAAACTTGCAGCAATTATTAATCCATCAATAAAATTATGTACTGAATCTCCAATTAACATCATATATGTGAAAGGATGAGAACATTTCTTACAATGGTGCCAGTGAAAATATCCTTCTATTAACATGAAAGTAATTAATCCAATAAAAACAAAAGTTATGGCTGAAGAAACAGGAAGAAAACTAAATGAATCTT
>JAHIMK010000045.1 GCA_018896675.1 Nanobdellota archaeon | reverse complement strand
CTAGACATTTTTTCTCCTGTGGTTTAATCATAGACCGTGATTATAATTCCGCTTTAAATATTTTAAGGCTCGGGCAGAGCCTTCAGGGAGCAGAAACTAGAGTTTCTGCGACGAACTGAGAATCTCTCGCCTTTAGGCGTGGAGAGTGTCAACTTGAAAATTAAATAATAAGATGCTAATATTCCTTCCTGACCTGTTTATAGTTGTTTTTAATTTATTAATACTGAATGTATTCTTAAAAGTTATAAAATATATTTTTTTTTAAATATACAGGAGAAAAAATGTCTAGAGTATGTGAAATTTGTGATAAAAAAACATCTTTTGGAAATAGCGTGAGCCACTCGCACAGAAAGACCAGAAGAACATTTAAACCTAATGTTCATAAAACAAAGGTTGAATATAAAGGCAAGATTAAAACCATAAATATCTGCACCAGCTGCCTGAAATCAGGCAAGGTTAAAAAAATAGTATAAGTTTAATTATATTCAAAAACTGCTATAACTAACACATCTATCACTAATTACCCGGGTAATATCCCCAGGAAGAAAAGATTGCAAAATAATTTATAAACGCATGGAAAATTATCGGAGGGTATATGCTGTCCGATTTTACGAGCAGAAATATTGCAATTATGTTCCAGATAAGATTGAAATAAAATGCACTGAATGAAAAGTCAAAAGGTAGATGATATCCAATATAAAATGCAGTGGATATTAAAAATGCAAACAAGAACCAGTGTTTGCCCAGCCTGTTTATACTTTGAAATACTGCTCCTCTCCAGGCTATATTATGAGGAATAGCAGAAACCAAAGGGTATTTGACACTTTCCACCAGTAATACAATATATATGCTGAGCTTAAAATTATGCTGAGTTATCAGTATATATCCTTAATTTTTAACTAATTACATTTCATTTAACTCAGCATAATACGGATTCTACAGCAACGTCTGCCGTGGAAAGAGGAAAAAAAATAATATTGATGAAGCTGACTTTGTCATACAAGATGAGGAGCATAAAAAGGGCTTAAAATAAATCCTGGGCAAAATTAATAAAAAGGATTTACGAAGCGGATCCCCTTATATGTCCCAAATGAGGCGAGCTAATGAGAATAATTGCATTTATAGAAGATATTATTACCAATTTCTTTTAAGTATAATAATTGTTATAATATCAAGCTATATAATATATAGTTGTTCCTTCCAAAGATTTTAAATAAAAAAGTTCTATATTAGACATTAATTCTATGGAATTAGAACATAAAAAGTACTGGCTTCTTTTTTACGGATTAATAATTGGAGTGTCATTCGATATTTTTTTCTATAATAAGACACTCGGTATTTCTTATCTGATTTTTATTGTTCTGATTCTACTGATACTTTTAGGAAGCTTTTGGGGTTCTTTAAAAAAATTAAATAATTTGGCGTGGTTATTTACAGTTCCTATATTATTACTTACAGTAACTTTCTTCATCTACTCTAATCAAGTACTTAAGATTTTAAACTATCTAATTGTTCCTATTCTAATAATAATGTTTAGTTCTTTGGTTACAAAGGTGAATAGATCAGATTGGTCGGATATAAGGTTTATAGGAGATATTGCAAAGAGGATTTTTGTGCCTTTTGGGTTTATGCATAAACCATTTTTAACATTATTTAAGATAGCTGATCATAGAGGTAAGGATAGTAAAAGTAGAGTTCTGCCAAAAGTATTCATAGGTATATTGATTTCAGTTCCAATTCTGGCAATTATTATATGGCTTCTCTCGTCTGCAGATATTGTGTTTAAGAATCTTTTTTTAAACATCCCCATTTCAAAAATTATCAAGCATTTTTTAGTAATAATTATAGTTTTAGTTTATACGATTTGTTTTCTATGGGCTTTACTAAAAGCCTTTGATGAGAGAGAAAGGTCTACATATAGTAAAATAAAATGGAAATTATTTTTTGATCCTGTAATTTTATTAACTATACTAATTTTAGTAAATGCAATTTATGCTACATTCTCTATTATTCAGTTTGCCTATCTTTTTGGTGGAAGTTCTTTTGTTTTGCCTTCTTCTTACACTTATGCAGAATATGCAAGAAGAGGTTTTTTTGAACTAATTGTTGTATCTATTATCAATTTTGGAATTTTAATTTTTGGTATCACATTTGTAAAAAAAGATAGTAAAAGAATCTTTGTTGCTATTAGAACTTTTCTTACCTTACTTGGAATTTTTACCTTCATTTTACTGATATCAGCGTTTTATCGAATGTTAATTTATGAGCAAGCATATGGATTTACATATCTTAGAATATTTGTTCAGACTTTTATGATAATGCTAT
>JAHIMK010000005.1 GCA_018896675.1 Nanobdellota archaeon | reverse complement strand
CTGTCAATATACATAAATTATATTAATGCAGATTATTGAATCGAATATATGAATATTGAGGATTATTTAATTACAAATGATGGATTAAAGATAAATTATAATTTCCAGAATAATAATAGCCAAACTTTAGTTTTTATCCATGGTTTGGCAATGAATATAGATTCATGGCACCATCAGTTGGAACATTTTAAAGAAGATTATTCTATACTAGCATATGATTTAAGAGGTCATGGGAAAAGTAGCAAACCAAAAGACATAAAGTATTATTCTTTAGAAAATTTTGTAGAAGATATTGATACATTAACAAATCATCTTGAAATAACTAAATTTAATATTATAGGATTCAGCCTTGGTGGATCTATTGCATTAAGATATGCACAATTAAAACCCGAAAAAATAGATAAATTAATTGCAATAAACGCTCCCTATACTTTAGATTATGTAAGAAAATCATTTTTCTATCAATTGGAAGCTGCAAGAAAAATGCCCAAGATGCTGATAAGCTTAGGATTGAACAAAGAGCCGATATGGAAATACAAGGGAAAATTAAACACTTACAGAAAATGCTTCCTAGAGTGTGATATTAATGCTGTGATGAACATAATAAAAGTGTTCAAGCAAATAAAACCTGAACTCAATATCAATGTAGAGCACTTATTAATCCATTCAAGAGACGATGAAATAGTAAAACCAGAGCCTCTATCACAGAGTCATATTTTCATAGAAAAAGGGCATCATTATGTGATAGCACAGAAACCTGAAGAAGTAAATAACATAATTTCAAGTTTTCTTAAAAAAAGCCAAAAAGCTTAAATACTGGCAATATACAAAAAATTTAAATACCTTAAAGGGAGATATTAATAAAATGGGAAGAATAAAAACCACATTAATTAAAAGAAATACAAGAAAACTTATGGAAAACCATGGCGATAAAATTGGAAAAGATTTTGCAGCTAATAAAAAAGTAGTTGACAAAGAAACAAAAATATATTCCAAAAAACTAAGAAATATTATGGCGGGTTATGCTACCAGACTTAAAAAATTACAGCAATAAATAAAGGAGACATTTATTAATGGAAGATCCGAACAACCACACCATCTTTGTTGGTGGAAAACCATTCATGAACTATGTAACAGGGGTTGTAATGCAATTTACAACACAAAATGCTCCAGAAGTTATTGTTAAGGCAAGAGGAAAATTTATTTCTAAAGCAGTGGATATTACTGAAGTTGCATCTAAAAGATTTCTTGAAGGACAAATTAAAATCAAAGATATAAAGATTAATAGCGAAGAATTCAAAAATGAAGAAGGCAAACTAATCAGAGTTAGCACAATTGAAATTTTCCTTAAAAAATAAATTTTATAGTTCTTACAAAATTATTTAAATAAAGTAATCTAAATAATGCTCTATGAAGTGGTACATTTTAATATTAATAATATTGTTGTTTCCTAGCCTAGTAATTGCTACAGCAGACATCTATGAGAACGATAATAATTATGCTGATGCAAATTATATCTTAACTAATAGTTCAAAGCAGGAACATAATTTCCATAACTCTTCAGATATTGATTTTGTAAAGTTTAATGTTACTGCCGGCTCACAATATATCATCGAGACATTCAATAAAACAGCAATAGATATAACAGACACTGAACTTACACTTTATAATTTTGATGGCACTACGCAATTAGATTATAATGATGATATTGAATCTGGAATTTTAAGAACTTCAAGGTTAGTATTCAATCCTAGCGCAAATGAAACATATTATATTAAAGTGTCAGAATATTATCAGCGTTCAGAAGGAATTTATGATATCAGTGTGACTGAAATCGGAAGATTGATTCCAAGTTTAATATATCCATCCACTAATTTGGATATTACAAAAGGATTGTTTAATTTTACTATTAACATTAAGTGTGTCAACGGGCAATGTTTTGATATAAAAGCTTATTTGGATCCTAAAGAAAACAAAGAGAAGGATTTCGAAAGCAAGATAGAGAAAAATGTCATAAGCGGTTTTGCTGATTCAGAAAAAGTGGACATAATTGTAATGTTAAAAGATGATAAAAAAGAAAAGACAAGGTCTTCTTATAGTATCCATGCGGAAAAAAGTTTAGAAAATAAAATGAAAGGGTTTGAGAAAAAGAGAAGTTATTCTACAATAAGCGGATTTGCAGGAAAGATTAATGCCGAGGACTTGTATGTTCTTTCGTCTGATGAAAATGTTGAAGCTGTTTATCTTGACAGGCCGGTTATGGCTCATCTTG
>JAHIMK010000119.1 GCA_018896675.1 Nanobdellota archaeon | reverse complement strand
TCGACAGACATGCTGTTCTCCAGCTTTGCACTGAACACACGTACCGCAAGTAACGTGCATTTCAGCAGAGCAGTAAAAATATTTATCTAAGAATTTGATTAAGTGAGCATCGCGTGCAAGCTGAACCGGACTGCGCCTGTCCACAAATTTTTTAACAACGGGTGTGCCTTTTACTTGTTCAATCAACAACCTTGCAATTTGAATTTTTGCTTTCGCTCCTGCATCTACAATCTTACCACTGAACTCGTGCCCGACTGTTACATTCTCCGTTTCTAAAATCATCATCGAATCCTTGAGTGAATCCTTCGCATTGTAGATACCAACATCCGTCCCGCAAATCGCAGTTACGATTACTTTGATTTTTACCTCATCCGGGTTTTTAATTTCCGGAACTTCTTTTTCGATAATCTTAAAGCCTTTGTGCCATTCCTTGCCGGGATACGGCTTATCTTTAACGACTGCTTTCATTAGTTGCATGGTTTATCCTTGAGCATTTGTACTTTGTACTTTGTTCTTTGTCATTTGTTATTTGTCATTCGTTATTTGAAAGTTATGAAGATTTTACGAGTCGGACCGCAAACGAACCATCCATGTGATGTTTGTGCGGAAAGGTTTCGACACAACCGGAATTGTTTACAAGCTCATGATTTACGTATTTCGAGGCGTCATCGATAGAAAACTCGGGATGCGATTTTAGAAATTCTTGAATTAATAACATATTCTCTTCCGGTTCCGTCGTACAAGTACTATACACTATCACACCTCCGGGTTTTGTTAGTTTCGCTGCATTCTCTAAAATCGATTTCTGATAACCGATGAGTTTGTTAATATCCGAGATATCTCTTTTCCATTTAATGTCAGGTTTTTTACGCAGCACTCCTAATCCCGAACAAGGAACATCAGCCAATACTTTATCGGCAGGAAGGTCGTCTAATTCCCCCGCATCGGAAACTTTATAATCAACGATAGTGATTCCTAACCTTTCACAACTTGTTTTAATCAAACCCAACTTGTAATCATACTTATCGACTGCGATTATACTGCCTTGGTTTCTCATAAGTTCTGCGATGTGTGTTGTTTTACCTCCCGGCGCAGCGCATAAATCTATCACTCTTTCACCCGGCTGCGGATTCAGCAGCATGGTAGGTAAAGCAGCGCTTTCATCTTGAATTGAAAAACAACCATCCTGAAATAAATTTAGGTTGCTTAACACAGTTAGATTGGTTATTTTCAAATAATAATCAATATATTCTGAACCGTGGTATTGAATTGCCGCCGCATCAAGAATAGATAAAAATTTTGCGGGTTCACATCGCATCTTGTTTATTCTGATTGTGATTCCCGGGATTTGATTATAAGCGATAAGAAGCTTTTCGGTCTCCTCATAACCGAACCTCGGCAGCCATCTTTTAACCATCCAATTCGGATAAGAATAATAAACCGAAAGATAATGGACTGCATCCACTTCGGGTTCGGGATACCTAATCGAAGCCAGATTTCTTATAATATTTCGCAGGACTGCATTTACCAGATTTGCCGCCTTCTCACCGTTTAACCGCTTAATGAATTCGACAGATTCGTTTACAGCGGCATGATTGGGTATCCGTTGGAGAAAAAGGATTTGATAAGCCGCAACTCGAAGTGCATTCTTTAAATTTATCTCTGTTTTATGATAGTTCCCATTATAAAAACCGTTGATTACCCAATCGAGGCGATTCTTCCACCGGATCACACCGTGCACAATCTCGTTGAGTAAACCTTTGTCCAAATCCGAAATTTCTTTCCTGTTCAATTCGATATCGAGTAGTTTATCGAGATATGCGTCTGTCCGCTCGACCCTGTTCAATATTCTTATGGCAGTCCCTCGGGGACCTTGATAGATATTTACTTTATCGTCGATTTCCATTTTTAGATGATATTTTCTCTTTTGCGTTCGGAAACGGTAAGTTCGAAAGTTTTCCTGAATAATTCCTCATAAGATTTGAGGAATTGAACGTTACGCCTGCTCATAACTATTTTTGCTGTTTCTAAAGCCATTTCGATAGAATGAGTTTTAAGAGGGGCAGTTATGCTTCCTCTCACAAACGACGGAACGAATCGAGGAGGTAAACCACTCCCATACAGATTACAAGCTACGCCGATAATGGTTCCCGTATCGAACATCATGTTAATGCCAGTTTTCGAGTGGTCACCCATCAGCATACCGAAATGTTGCATTCCCGTATCGGTAAGTTTTCCATTTAAATAAACTTTAACATTCGAATAATTATTTTTCAAATCGCTGTTGTTCGTATCGGCGCCGATATTAACCCAACTGCCTAAATAAGCGTGGCCTAAATATCCGTCGTGCTGTTTGTTGGAGTATGAATGAATAATAGAGGAATCCACCTCACCTCCCACTTTACAAACTTCTCCGATTGATGTATTAGAATAAATTTTTGCGCCAACCCTAACGATTGTATTATCTCCGATGAAAGTCGGTCCGATAATTACTGCATGCGCCATTACATTCACGTTCATCCCGATAATTATTTGCCCGTGTGTCGCGTCGAGAACAACTCCGGGACCGATTTCTGATTCCCTGTCAATTATTATATCTTTTTTGTTCAGGAGATGAGCGCTGCTGTGGATACTTCCTAATAACTTTTTACCCTTCATCTCTTTTGAGATTAAAAGAAAATCATTTCT
>JAHIMK010000147.1 GCA_018896675.1 Nanobdellota archaeon | reverse complement strand
CCGGGGATGAGATGGATGAAGAGATTGTCCAGTTCGTCCGCAACAAGTACAACCTGCTCATTGGTGAACGCATCGCCGAACAGGTCAAGTGGAATATCGGCTCGGCTTTTCCGCTTCCGGTGGAAAAGACCGCGGAAGTGCGCGGCCGCAACCTGGTTACCGGATTGCCCGAATCGATTGAAATTTCCTCAGTTGAAGTGCGCGAGGCGCTCTCGGCTTCAACGCAAGTCATCGTGAATACCATAAAAGATGCGCTCGATGAAGTTCCACCCGAGATCGTGGCTGATTTAATGGATAATGGAATTTGTTTGGCCGGCGGTGGCTCGCTCCTATTGGGACTGGCTGAACGCCTTAGCGACGAATTGAACCTCCGCGTTTGGGTAGCCGAAGACCCACTGACCTGCGTCGTGCGCGGCGCGGGCATGGTGCTCGAGGATTTCCCAGGCCTGAGCCGTTATCTGGTCGGTCTGGAGCGCGGTAGCACGCGTCATTCGTAAGCGCGTGGCCGCGTCAACCTGGCGCGGTGTTCGTGAGACAACTTCAAATAAGATGAAACAATCCTTTCCACGCTCATTGCAAACGATCGTCATCGTCGTGGTGACTTTCGGTCTGTTGGCGCTTGCCTTGGGCGGATATTTTTCCTCGTTGAGCAATTCAGTTAGCCAATCTGTTGTTGGGGCGCAAACCTGGATCTCAAGCCGCTACTTGGCCGTGTTTGACTTCCTCAGTGTGCCGAGGGATGTGGCTTCCATGCGCCAACGGAATGCCGAATTGGAAGCAGAGGTTGCCCGTTTGCAGACCCAGGTCATCGAGCTTCAACAGCAGGTGACAGAGACGCAAATCCTTTCCGCGCTGGTGGATTTTGCCCGCGCCAACCCGGAAAACACCTACAAGGCGGCAACTGTCATCGGGCGTGACCCCAGCCCGTTCCTCCGTTATGTCATCATCAACATCGGCTCGAACGACGGCATCCGCCGGGGCATGCCGGTCGTCACGAACCAGGGCCTGGTCGGGCGCGTGGACGCGGTTACTGCCAGTGCGTCCCGCCTCCAACTGATCACCGACCCGGCCTCGGCGGTCAACGTTAGCTTGAAAAATTCAAAGACCGAGGCGCTGTTGGTTGGTTCCATCACCGGCGACCTCTCACTGGATATGATCTCCCAGGATGTGACCGTTCACCCCGGCGATGTCGTTTTGACCTCTGGTTTGGGCGGCGGTTATCCTCCCAATCTACTGGTCGGACAGGTGGTCAGCGTCCGCAAACTGGATTACGAGCTTTTCCAGCAGGCCGCCATCCAACCGCTTGTGGACTACAACCAGCTCCAGTTCGTTCTGGTGATCACGAATTTCAAAGCGGTGGATATTGCGCCTCTCATCCCTACGCAAGCTCATTGAACTATGGCGATTTTGGTTGCAATTCCTACTTTGCTCATCGCGTTGATGCTCCAAAGCGCGGTGATCAGCCGGATCAATCTTCTACATGGAAGCGCAGATCTGGTCCTGGTTATCCTGGCTGCCTGGGCTTTGCAGGGGCGTATCAAAAATGCCTGGCAGTGGGCTTTGGCGGCCGGCGCGTTGGTCGGCTATGTCTCCGGCTTGCCCTGGTTCGTTCCGCTGGCTGGTTATTTGCTCGTCGTCGGGGTTGCGCGCCTCTTGCAGCGACGCGTTTGGCAGGCGCCGCTCCTGGCGATGTTTACAGTTAGTTTTGTCGGCACCTTGTTTATGCACTTATTCTCACTTATCACCCTTCGCCTTTCGGGTAATCCCTTGCCATTCGGGAATTCTCTGAGCCTGATCACTCTGCCGAGCATCCTGCTCAATCTGTTCCTGGCGATCCCGGTTTATTCCCTGCTCAAAGACTTGGCCGGATGGCTCTATCCGCAGGAAGTGGAAGCATGACCCGGACGACAATCCCTTCACGCTTCCAGGGCGGGCGTTTCCTGACGATCTATATTGTCATCGGCCTGGTGTTCGCGGTTTTCCTCAGCCGCCTCTTCAATTTGCAAATCTTGCAAGGCGCGGACTGGAAGGCTCAGTCGGAAAAGAACCGCACGCGGCAGGTCAGCCTCCCGCCCGCGCGCGGGATTATCTATGACCGCAACGGTATTGTGCTGGCGCGCAATGTCGCCTCGTACAACATTGTCATTACCCCGGCCGATCTACCCGATGACGACTCCGATATCCAGCGCATTTATCGAGAACTCTCGCAGCTTAGCGGTGTGCCGGTCAATCAGGGCACGCTGGAAGAAGCCAAACTGATCTCTCCTTGTACGCCCGGGCCAGGTATCACGCAACTGGTTGCGCTGGGTGAATCGCTGGCGCCCTACGACCAAGTCAAGATTTCCTGCAACGTCGGCGAGGGAACCGCTCTAACCGTCCGCGAACGCGCGTTGGATTGGCCGGGTGTAAGCATTGAGTTCGAGCCGGTGCGGGATTATACGACCGGCTCGTTGACCGCAAATCTGGTTGGATTTTTGGGGCCGATACCGGCCATCCTGGAACAGGATTATCGCGACCAGGGCTTCAGGCCGGGTCGCGACAAAGTCGGCTACGCTGGCGTCGAGGCCTCGCTGGATAGCATCCTGATTGGTACACCTGGCAAGCGCGTCATCGAGGTAGATGTGGCCGGAAAAGAACTCGGCAATCTGCAGTCGCCGGTCGCGCCGGTTGCGGGCGACAACGTGATGCTGACCATTGATACCCGCTTGCAGGCCGCAGCCCAGGCAGCCCTGGTGGGTGAGATTGATTACTGGAATACCGTTGTTTACGGGGAGATTCGTATCTCCAGCGGGGTGGTCATTGCCATGAACCCGAAGACCGGCGAGATCCTGGCGATGGTCTCTTACCCGACGTATGAGAACAATCGTATGGCGCGCTTCATTCCGACTTATTACTACCAGCAACTCAGCCAGGATCCACGCCACCCATTGCTGAATACGGCGATATCGGCTACATATCCTCCCGGGTCGGCATTCAAACT
>JAHIMK010000044.1 GCA_018896675.1 Nanobdellota archaeon | reverse complement strand
TCAATCACCACAATTTTTTAAACAGATGGCGATGGCTTCTGGTTTTGAAAAAATATTTGAAATTGGTCCTGTGTTTAGAGCTAATCCTTCACATACTACAAGGCATGATACTGAATTTACTATGATTGATATGGAAATTTCGTTTATTGAATCTCATGAAGATGTTATGCAGGTTGAAGAAAAGTGGATAACTCATGTTATTTCTAGAATTAAGGAAGAATATGGAGAAGAAATAAAAAAAGTTTTTGATGCAGATGTTGTTGTACCTAAACTTCCATTCCCAAGAGTAACAATGGCTGAAGCTGTTAAGATGTTAAAAGAAGAAAAGAATTATACTCCTTCTGAAGAAGGTGACTTAGATGCTGAAGGTGAAAAATTGTTGTGTGAATTGATTAAAGAAAAGCATGGTCATGAGTTTGTGTTTGTAACTGAATATCCTTGGTCTGTAAGGCCTTTCTATCATATGAAAAAAGAAGGTACTAAAGACCTTACAAAAAGTTATGATTTATTATGGAAAGGTTTAGAGATTACAACTGGTGCTCAAAGAGAACACAGGTTAGATATTCTGAAAGAACAAGCTGTTGAAAAAGGATTAGATTTGGATTTGATAAAAGATTATTTGAATTTTTTTAAGTTTGGCTGTCCACCTCATGGAGGTTTTGGTTTTAGTCCAACAAGAATGTTATTGTTATTGTTAAATTTAAAAAATGTTAGGGAAGTAACCTTCCTTCCAAGAGATACTGGGAGATTAAATCCTTAATTTTTTTATAATTTTTTATATTCTAAAATTAAACGACAATCTCTAGTCTTTATTTCTTCTTTACCATTTGGATAAGTTCTCAAATATTGAGTAGAAGTTACTTCTCCTAGTTTTAGTTTAACTTTGTCATTGGATTTAAATAAATCATAGTTATCTAAGCCTTTTACATCTCCACAATACATTTTATTTTTTTATCTAAAAACCAATAAGTTATCCTATTTTTTTCTTGAGATGTAGAACCTGTCATCATCATCATTTCAGCTTTTACTTCTGTTGGTTGATCTGGTTTAACCATTATGTTATTACAACCAGTTAAAGTTCCTATAATAGTTACCAATCCTAAAGCTTTTTTTATTATTTTTATTTTTCTCTTTTTGTTAAAATTCCCTCGTGGAAATTATAAGAACTTCCATCATTACAATTAATCCTAAACGAAGAGTTTTTGTTTAAAGCAAATTGATGTTTAAGGCTAGCGTGTCTATCATAAAATTGGATAACATATTCTTGACTCTTAAAAGGTTCAGGATAATCTTTTAAATCTTTTTTTGGAAATTTTCTTAATATTAAAGTATCATCGTCTACATAACATTTACCAATAATACTTGGATCTCCTTCAGTTTGAATTTCAATTTTTGATGGTTCCATCATACTTTGACCTGCTATAGCCAATCCAGCACATAAAGAACCAACAACTAAAGTTCCTATGATTTTTTTTAAAGTGATTTTTCTTTGTTTAGCCATTTTTATTCCTTTAAGATTTCATAATCTAAAAGTAAACGACAATCTTTTGAATATTTTTCAACGGTGCCGTCTACCAAAGTAGCCTCTAAATATTGAGTTGATGTTACTTCTCCTAATTTTAATTTAACTTTATCCTTAAATTTAAAAAGATCTTTATTTTCTTTTCCTTTTATTTCTGCACAGCCCATATCTTTAATTTTTGAACTATCCTTTTTAAAGAACCAATAAGTAACCATATCTTTTTCTTGAGAATAATTATTTAAACTATCTTCAATTTCTATTTCTATTGGTTTTGTTTCTGCAGGTTTTGTTTCTGCACAACCACATCCTAAAGTCCCTATAAGAGCAATTAATCCCAAAGCTTTTCCAATCATTTTTATTCCTCCAAAAACTATTTTAAAGCAGATAATCAAAGCGGCTATATAAAATTTACTATAAAAATACGAAAATACACGTAGAAACATTTATAAATACCTGATTTTTCCTAAAAGAGAACGTAAATTTAATATTTTGGAGGAGTTAGAATAAGATGGCAAAAGAAAAACCACACATAAATATAGTATTCGTTGGTCATGTTGATCACGGTAAATCAACTACTGTTGGAAGATTAATGTACGACAGTGGTAATGTAGACGAGCAAGCTATGCGTAAACTTAAAGAAAAAGCTGCTCAATTAGGTAAAGCAGGATTCGAATTCGCATTCGTTATGGATAACCTAAAAGAGGAGCAAGAGAGAGGAGTTACAATCGATTTAGCTCACAAAAAGTTTATGACTGATAAGTATGAGTACACAATTATTGATGCTCCAGGTCACAGAGACTTTGTTAAGAATATGATTACAGGTGCATCACAAGCTGATGTTGGATTCTTAGTTGTAGCTGCAGCTGAAGGTATAATGGCTCAAACAAAAGAACACATTTTCTTATGTAGAACCCAAGGTGTCAAACAAATGGGTGTCTTGATAAACAAGATGGATGTTGCTAAATGGAGTCAAGAAACTTTTGAAAAAGTTAAGAAAGAAGTTGGAGCTCTTATGGCACAAGTTGGTTATAAAGCTGATGAAACACCATTCATCCCAATCTGTGCTTTACAAGGTGATAATGTCTTTAAGAAATCTGAGAACATGCCTTGGTATAAAGGTCCAACTGTAAGAGAACAATTAGAACTGTTCAAAGAACCTGAAAAGCCAACAAACTTACCATTAAGATTGCCTATTCAAGATGTATATAACATCACAGGTATTGGTGTAGTTCCAGTTGGAAGAGTTGAAACTGGTATCATGAAAGTTGGTGACAAAGTTATTGTAGTTCCAGCAAGAGAAGGAACTGGAGTAACTGGTGAAGTTAAAAGTATAGAGATGCACCACGAACAAATTCAAGAAGCTATCCCAGGAGACAATATTGGTTTCAGTGTAAGAGGAATTGGTAAGAAAGATATTGCAAGAGGAGACGTATTAGGTCATGTGGACAATCCACCAACCGTTGTTTCCGAGTTTACTGCACAAATCTTTGTATTGAACCATCCAAGCGTTGTAGCTGTTGGTTATACTCCAGTATTCCACGTACACACTGCACAAGTAGCTTGTCAGTTTATGGAACTTCAAAAGAAGATTAATCCAGCAACTGGTGAAGTTATGCAAGAGAATCCAGACTTCCTGAAGAATGGAGAGAGTGCAATTGTTAAGTTGAAACCGATGAAACCATTAGTTATTGAAAAACAATCTGAAATCCCAGAAATGGCAAGTTTTGCTATCAGGGATGCAGGGGTTACAGTAGCTGCTGGTAAATGTATTGACTTGGTAAAGAAGGTTTAAACCTTTCTTTTTTATTTTTTTAAAATGCAAAAAGCAAGAATAAAGTTGTCAAGTGTTGACATCAATAAATTAAATGAAATTTGTGATTCTATTAAAGATATTGTTATAAAAACTAAGGTAAAAATGAGTGGCCCTATAACTTTACCTACAAGAAAATTAAAATTGACTACTAGAAAATCTCCAGATGGAGAAGGTAAGGCTTCTTTTGATAATTTTGAGATGAGAGTTCATAAAAGATTGATTGATTTGGGTGTTGATGAAAGGGCATTAAGGTTTGTTATGAGAGTTCCTATACCTGAAGGTGTAAATATTTCTATAGAAATTATGGAGTAAATCTTTATAAACTAAACTTTTAAATATAAAAAATAAAATCAATTTTATTCTGAAGGTTTATAATCCTCAATCCATTTAATTAGAGTTGATTGTGGTACTTCGTTGCCATTTTTATTATATTTTGGACGTTGACCAACAATCAAATTTACATCTTTATCTTTTAATAAATCTTTATCAAATGCGTCTTTTTC
>JAHIMK010000043.1 GCA_018896675.1 Nanobdellota archaeon | reverse complement strand
GAAAAATTACCTATGGCACCAGCACCAGAAGAAATAGAACCTTGTTCTTCATCAGCTATACTTAAATAGAAACTATACGCTTGATTTTCTGTCGCACTGGTCAAGGAAGAAGTTACAAAATAAGGATAATCATTTACTGCAATTATTTGCCATTTTGTTGTCACAGATGCTGAAGTAGTGCCGTACCCATCTGTTACTGTTACAGAAAGATTAAAAGGTCCACCGGTTTGACTGTCTGTTGTACATCGTATACTTGCAATTCCAGTAACAGAATTTATTGAAACACACTGAGAATCAAATGTTCCTAAAGAAGATTTAGAGAATAAACTTAAAGGCAAGTCATTAAAATCATCATCTGTAAAATTTGTGCTAAAATTATACGTACAAATAGAATCCTCATAACAAGTTTGTAAAGTAGGATTTTCTCCACTTAGCCCATAGCCTGTAAGATAAGGAGGAGTATTTGTTATATAAAATGGGTCAGTTATATTTAAATCATCATAAGTTGAATTAATACAATTAACTTCAAAGCTAAAATTACCTCGATAATTAAAAGAACGATTATATTCATATAATTTATTTACAGCACTATAATTCATTTGTGTATAAGATCCCATTGTTCCTGATATATTAAATCTAATAGAACAATTTCCCATTATAGGGCCAATAGTTGAATTCGAATAATTAGCATAAAAAATAACATTTGAATCTGTTTCTGTTTTATAAGGAGCATTTCCACTAGTATGACGGCTTAATGAATCAGTAGTATCATTAATTATAAGATTAGATGTTGTTCCCTCAGTAGATGATTGAGCCTGTGTTATTTGTAAAAAGAAAAGTGCTAACAAAATTATGGAAATTGCTAAAATCGGTTCTTTTTTCTTAATTTTTTTAGAAGTACCTAAATAAACATTTTTTACTCTATCACCTATCCTTACACTTTTATAAAAATAAGGACCAAAAACTTTACCATCTTTTTTTATAAACCTTTTATGTACCATTAACCTCTTTCCCCTAATATATTTCTCAATAAATTAAACTTAATGTAGTACAACTAAAAGTGGCTTATTTAATTTATAAATTTATCTGTTAAATGGCATTAGAAAGCTTATTGTCTTTGTATTTTTATTTTAGTTCTTTTATCTTTTGGCAGTTTCAAATAAAGTTTTTTTGCGTGATTATAAATCTCTTGAGCTTTTTGTCTGTTATTTTTATCAGCTTCTTTATATGCTTGTTTAAGCAAATTATTTACTTTAATAACTTGTAAAGAAACCATAACTTTATTTGCAAAACTATCAGATAACTTTTCTTTAATTTCTTTCCTTAATCTAATAATAGTTAATAACAATATAGTCATTATTAACCAGAACATCCAATATAATCCTGGTCTAATAAACAAATCTTTTATAGTAAATTCTTCAACTTTAACAGGAGCTAAAACTTCCTTACAAACAGGACAAGGACCGCCACAATCAACACCTAATTCTCCTTGATTTTTAATACCATCATCACATGTTGGACAAGATTTGCAAATACCCCCACAATCAGGCAAGATTTCATCTTGGTTTTTTACACCATCAAAACAACTGGGTTTTTCTACATAAGTACAAGCTTGTAATTCTTTAGGCTTATTTTTTAATGTTCCACAGCCACGTAAATCCTTGCATTCTCTTTCTTGAATGCTTCCGCTTATACAATTGCTCCAATCACTGCAAACCCATAATTCTTCACAATAGAATACTGTTGCTGCAGGTCCCCCCATTACTCCTGAAGGTGTAGTTCTTACTTGAGGTGGAGGAGTTGTAACAGTTATAATCCAAGACTCAGAATCATTAAATTCGCCATCAGTAATTATTACTGTAATATTATATACTCCTGCACTTGATGGACAAAAATTATAACTATCACTTGTTACTCCATTAAATATATCATTTATATACCAAGTTGTTGAAGGAATTGTCCCATCAGGATCCTCTTTAGTAATATTAAATATTTGACAACTAGGAGTTACTAAACTTAATTGTTTGCTTAATGGATAATAAGATGTGATATTAGGAGGATGATTTATTGCTAATATAGTTAAACTAATAACTTCTGAATCTTGGCTATCATTATAATAATCGGCTACTGTAATATTAATTGAGTGTGTTGTATTAAACCAAAGAGCATAATCTGTAAAAGTTATACTTATAGTATAAGATGACCACCAATTTGTTGTATTAATAAATCCGGATGAATTAAAGAACCAGGAAGCATTAGATGAAAAGTTCAAAGCTTCACTTGGATCAGGATCAAATGCTGATAAATCTAAGAGAAAAGTTTCATTAATATAAGCAGTTTGAGCGCCTATAACTGATAAATTAGGGACATCATTCACATTTCTAACAGTAAAAAGAACATCTTGATAATCTAAAGCCAAAGAAGGGTCTACCACAAAAATTCTTACCCACCAGCTTCCCACATCATAATCGCCAGGAGTAAAGGCAATAATTCCCGTATCTTCCCCTATAACAAACTTTGATGTATTATCATAAAATTTTAAAGTATCCCCGTCAGGATCATATGCAAATTCAGAAACATTGAGATAAAAGAAAACATCTTCTGTCAAATTAGTTTGGTTACTCATATTTAAAATAGGGGCATGGTTTAGGGATTTTACAATAATATTCAACAACATTGAATCATCTGGATCTTCACAAGCATAATTTCCAATAGATATATTGAAAGTATAATTTCCTACTTCAGATATAAGGGGAGTAAAAGCAATCTTGCCAGTAGTATCATTAATATTAAATAAAATTGAACTATTAGACGAAAAATTAAGTTGAGGATAATATGAATCTTCATAAGTTACATTAATATCTAAAGAATAAGGTTGATCAACATAAGCTATTTGATTTTCTACCCTTGAAAGATTCAAAAACCAGTCAATGCAAATATCCACTCTTGAATTTTGAGCATTACCTGTCAACCTTAAAAAAGTTTCTTGGTTTGTTACTTTGTAAACCGTAGTAAATATTAAAATTGAATTTATATTTATTAAAATAATTAATAATAATAAGATTATTTTAGTAGAATTCTTCATCTTAAACTTGGCAAGAGACTACATCCTCCACTTTTTCAAAATTAGGTTGTAGAGGAATGCCATTTACCTCCATTTTTTTAAATACTAATCCTTTTCCGTAACAAATAATACCTATATTTTTGACATTTGTATCTATTGTATTCTCTCCATCTGATAATATTACATATTTTCCATAACTATGAACACCTTTTACTCTAAACTCTTTATTATCAAATCTTACCAAGTCATTAGGTTGTAATTTGTATCTCTGTCTTCTAATGCTTGGCTTGTAGCCTCTTCTATTAATTTGTATGCTACGATTGTTTCGCCTTGTTTGAGTTACTTCAAAAGATTTGCACCTTTCTTCTAATGAGCCATTTGCTATCATGAAAGCATCATGGATATGGCTTTTGTCAATATTATATTTTATTCTTTTGTGTTTAGTTATGTAGCCAAAAGTATGATTGCAGTCTAATCTTTCAACCAAATATTTTCTTACCAAATTCATAAATGCAGTTTGTTTTAAAGGTTCTTTTGCTTGTTCTTGTATCTTTGGAAAACCATACTCTTCAGCAGTTTGTGTTCCTTTATCTACATTACATTTTCTGCAAGACAAAGTTAAATTGCTTACCCTACTACTACCACCCCTTGATTTTGGAATTATATGTTCAACTTCTAATGGTAAATCTTTTTTGTTGCAGTAAACACAAGTTCTCTTGAATTTCTCTAGTAAATATTCTTTTATTTCAAAACCTTGCAGTTCACCATACTGGTATTCAATGCCAGATATTTCTGGGTTCTGCATTTTTTGTGCATCAAATTTTGCTATTTCTACAATCACTTCAGTTATTGGAAGCATAGATTTTATCCTATCAACCAAATTAATATGACTGTCTAACCTGTGCTGGACTGAAGGTGCCAACCCCCCTTTTTTTATTTCTCTGTTAAGAAATCTTGGTTGTCTATACCATAATTTATTCCTTCTTGTTCTTCTATAATTACTTTTTTGTTCAATTAATTTAGATATGTTTGTTCTTAATTTCAATTCGCCTGAAATAAGTTCTGCTTTGTTTGTTCTTGCACTAAAACCAACTTCTTTGTAGCCACTATCTATGCCTAAAATTATCTCCTGTTTGTTTTCTCCAGTCGGATAGTTTAGTTTTATAACAAAAGGACATCTGTTCAAAACTTTTGCTTTATTTTCTTTTACTAATATTCTTGCCTTTCTTGGAGTTGTAGGCATCAAAGGTTTTCCACGCATGTTTAAAACAGGGACTCGCAAATCCTGTCCACTCTTGCCAGAGTGCAAGTTCTCTTCGAGGCTGTTAGGTAAGGTTTTTAAGCTGTCCACACTAAGAGTTTCCTCTTTGTTTAATGAAACAGCCACAGAGCCACAGACTTGAGAAACATCTATGGGTGTGTATGTTTTTCTCTTTCCTAACTTCTGTTGTGTATTTTCCATACTTTTTTCAACCCTCTAATCAACCCTTGCCTTGAACCTCACGATTCAAGCCATTTCCTAAACTCTACAAGTTAGGGAGTGGTGGTTGACTTAGGCTCTCCTCAATACAACTTTCATTGTACTTGAATAATTTCCAAATGACATACCTCTCGGTGCATTAGCAGTTACCCTAATCTCTTTATTTTTTTTTGAATTTATTATAACATTATTTTCAGAAAAAGCAATATTATCTTCTAATTCACCTTTAACTAAAAATTTAATAGAAATTGGAAAGTCAAAATCATTAGAAATTATAATAGATCTAGTAGCAGAAGCTCCCGGTTTAACAGTACCAAACCATAATTTATCTGTATCTAAATTAATCCCAATTCTATCACCTACCTTAAAATCAATATCTATTGTTCTTATTTCCAAGGTATAATAATAAAAATTAATTAAAGAAACCATTCCTAAAGTCAAAAATCCTAAGGTTATCAATAAAATAATTAAATTAGTTTTTTTCATTTTTCTTGCCTTTCTTGCCTTTAAAATACCAAAGAGCCATATTCAAAGTTATTAATATGATTAATACAAGGATAATAAAGGCCGGAGTTGATGCAAATGATTTAAATGAATCCCAAAAAGAGATTATTACTTTTTCTTCAAGCAAATCAATATAAGCTGTTGCTTGAGTTTTTTCTCCACCATAATTTAAAGTAATTTCAGCAGTATATTTTCCAGGACTTAATTCTGTAGCATCCCAATAGCCTGTTAATTTCTCTAAAGTCCAAGGATTTAAATTTACACTGATTGTCTTAAAACTTCCGCCTGAACTTCCACTTTCATTTATTAACTCAACTTCAGCATAAACATTTTCTATTAAGTTTCCCCACCAGCTTTCAACTTCTACTTCAACAGGATTTATTTTTCCAACAGAGGTATTTTCAGTAAATCTTAAAAAATTAACAAACAATTTTCCAATCAAAAAAGTTTTTTCATCCACTACAGGTTCATCCCCATAATAATTTAATGTAGCTTTTGCCTTATACTTGGCAGCATCATAGTTTACAGTTTCCATCTTTTTCCATAAATCCGTTGCGCCAAAAATAGGAGCAGAACCAGAAGTAGTAAACATTGTTTCCCTCAAATTATCCTCATTATCATAAACTTCAATTTTTGCAATTAAATTATTTAAATCCTCTTCCCCTAAATTTGTTACATGAACTTGAAAATATACTGGTTCTCCTTTGTTGACATTTGGAGCTATTAAATTAATCTTGGCATATCTCCCTTCATAAGGAACATGAATATAAATATTAGTTCCAACTTCAACTCTTGCTGCAACACCAGGCGGCAGATTTTCATTTTGTTTTTCTCTAATCATAAAACCACAGTTTAACTTTCCAGGATCTGCATCAACCTTTTCAGGTAGAGTTATGGTTACTGAAAATGAATGGCTTCTTCCAGAACTTACTAAATCATCATTCATCTTAACAAAAGGACAACTCATATCAAGTTCAATTCTATCATATCCTGTTACTTCATAAGAAATTGTTTGTATTTGATTTGGATAATAATTGATATTAACAGTAGAAGGAGCAACTCCAGCAGATAAAACTAAAGGAATGGCTAATAAAAAAAGAACCATAATAATACTAAATTTCCAAATTCTTTTAGGATTTAGGCTTTTCATTTTAATAAAAAAACATTAACTTACTTCTTTTGCTTCTACTAACCAAGTATCAGATACTGTACGAGCCAAAGCAGTAATATCTATATGGAATTTAATACTAATATTAATCAAATCACTTGCATCAGTGAAATTAAATAATTCACATAAAATATTATTGCTTGGATAATTTGCTTCATTTATTACTGCTGTAATATTTGACCATGCAGATTTATTACCAGTAAAATTTCCACCAATACAAGTAGCAGCGTCATCTTCTGGATCATCCCACATCCAAGCATATCCAGATGCAGTTCCGCCTAAAAGACTGTTTGTATAATTTGAGTTAGTAATATTTATTTTAGCATGGACACTTCCTTGATTTTCTAACAACAATCCATTTGGAACACTAAATCCTGCACATCCAGAAGTATTTGTGCCGTCAGTAGCAATAGTACAGGCACTATAACCTCCCTTTACATAACCTGAACCAAAATTAGCTGAATCATCGGTAAAATTTACAACTAAATTTCCTTCAATAGTTAAATTTACAGCTGCATAAGTTGCATTTGCACCATCAGCAATTCCCCATTTACCAGTAAAAGTAAATAAATTTGAAAAGCCTTCTAACCTATTTAAAGCTGATAATGTACCAAATGAAGATACAACTAATGTTAATATTAATAATATTCCTATAGTTCTACTGGATATTTTCAATTTCTTCAACTCCTTCTGGTGGCAATATCTTTAAACTTACTTTTCCAGCTTGTGAAGAGTCTAAGGATTCAATAACATTTTCTTGAGTAATTTGATGATTCTCTTCTATTGAATTAATTTTGTTCAACACTAACCAAGTACTAAAAGCAATGATTAAAACAACAATTAACGCCAATAGAATAACTATTTTATTACTAACCTTTTTTCCCATATTCTCTCCTCTTTAAAGATAAATTATTATAACATAGCTTTATTTAAAAGCTTTTCCAAGAAAAAATAAAAAAATTAAGAAGGACTTACATCTATAGCATATATTATCCAGGTATCAGATACCTCTCTTGCATAAGCTGTCTGGTCTATATGAAACTTAATACTAATATTAATTAAATCACTTGCATCTGAAAAATTAAATAATCCACATAAAACATTATTACTTTGATAATTTGCTTCATTAATTACTCCAGTTAAATTAGACCAAGCACTTTCATTACCTGTAAAATTTCCACCTATACATGTTGCATCTCCTTCAGGATCATCCCACATCCAAGCATAACCCGATGCAGTTCCGCCTAAAAGGCTATTACTATAATTTGTATTACTAATGTTTAATTTAGCATGTCTATTCCCTTGGTTCTCTAATAATAAACCATTAGGTATTGTAAATCCAACACAACCAGAAGTTTCAGTACCATCTGTAGCAATAGTACAAGCATCAAAACCTGCTGAAATATAACCTGAACCAAAATCAGCAGTATCATCTGTAAAATTTACATTTAGTAATGAAGAAATTGTTAAGTTTGTAGCAGCATAAGTTGGAGCTGTACCATTTGCAACACCCCACAACCCTGTCAAAGACTGAAAACCTTCCAACCTATTTATAGCAGACAATGTTCCAAACACAGAAACAAATAATGCAGCAACTAAAAGGATAGTAAGAACTTTATTAGATTCCATCCTATGTTCCTCCTCCATAAGGCAATATCTCTAAAGCAACTTTACCTGCCTGTGATGAACCTTGTAAGGCTTCTGCATCATAAACAACAGCAGCCTGAGTATCTTGAGCAGACATCTCCATTGTATTTAATTTGTTTAATAATAACCAAGTACTAATAGTAACTACAAGAACAACCAATAATGCTAACATAAGAACAACCTTGCTGTTGACCTCTTCTCCCATTATTAATAACCTCCCTTGAAAAATCTCTTATCTAAAAAAGAAACTATTAGTGTTTATATACTTTTTCATAAAAAATAAGTGATTGTTATCCAAAATATTCAATAGAATTCCCAATGAAAAAAAAGAAAGATTATTATTCTGGCGTGAAATCATCTAAAGTCTCTTTAATATCTTCACCATTCTTCAAAAGACCTCTTCTCTTAAGATATTCTTTTGCTAAAACCCAGAAAATCAAAGCCAAACTTTTCTTGCCTTTATTGTTACAAGGTACAACTAAATCAACATAATTAGATTCATTGTTTGTATCACAAAATGCTATTATTGGAACACCAACAGAAACTGCATCCATAATTGCATTCTTGTCAGGCCAAGGATCAATAGCCATTAATAATTTTGTTTCAGAAAAATCTTCAAGATTGGAATTTGTTAGCAATCCTGGTCTGTACCTTCCAGCAATAACTTTAATCCCTGTTAATTTTGCAAACAATTTTGCAGGCTTCCAACCATTTTCTCTTCTGCATACAAATAATATTTCATCAGGACTATATCTGGCCATCATGTTTGCAGCCATTTCAATTCTTTCACTAATCTTTTTTACATTCATTACAGATAAACCATCGTTCCTGACTTTATAGATAAATGATTCCATATACTTGGTTTTGAACTTAGTACCTATATGTAATCCTACTTTTAAGTATGTATCCAATGGTATTAGTAATTCTTCTTCCATAATGTTCTGAAGAAAAAGAAGTAGTATTTAAATCTTTTTGTTAGTTTGTAGAGGCTTGTTTATTTTGTTTATTTTGCTTTAATGAGAATTCAAGCATTTAAAACAGAGGATATTAACTCCTAATCCAAGAAGTCTATATCCTTAACTATGTTAAGGTATAGATGAATTGGTATAACAACATCCATATATTAGTTATATATTACTTATAGACTATGGCAAAAACAACAATACAAATTACAAGCGAAACATTATTGAAACTAAAAAAAGTTAAGATTACTAAAAGAGAATCCTATGATGAAATAGTAAATAGGTTATTGAGGGACAAAAAATAAAAATGCAAGTAACACACAAATTTAGGAACTATAGATCTCTCTTTCGAACTTGCTTTTTTATCTTGTAAAATTCATTAGTTAATTATATTTTATAATTATTAATCCCTAACACTAAATCTCAACAATCTTTCAGAAAACTTAAATTCTCCAATCCAAAGATAACTGCCGTCAAATGCAGGAACTGCAGGCCAAAATAATTTACCATTCTTTATTTGAGGATAATACCCTTTTTCTCCCAAAAAGATATCTGCTTCTTTCCCAGATATTGCATCTTCAATATTTTTCCATATATGGACTATATTAAATCCCGTGTCCCCAACAAATAAATGATTATCATAAACTAATGCCCCTTGAGGCAGATTAAACATCCCATTTAGTATAGTTGGTTTTACATTAGGCAGCCCATTAACATTGTATATGACAACAGAACCGCCATGACCTTTCTCAGTTGCAGCCATAACTAAATGCTTGCCATCACTTGAAAGCCTTCCTGGCTGTTCACACTCAAGTATAAATACGGGATCTGAATCACTTTCAGGAATTCCTTTCCAGACATAAATTTTATTATTGCCTTTATCAGCAAGATAAAAATAATTCTCGTCCATTGCTACACCTATTAATTCGCTAAACTTAACATTCCCTATCTTGTTCTTAAACACAACATCTGGCTGCTCACCATTTAAAGGTAATTTTTTCCAGACAAAGACTGTCTGCTTTCCTGCCAAAGCCAATATATTCCCATAAAGTGTATTATCCCAAGGTGCATCAAAAAGTTCATAAACAAAATCAGGCTTTGCACCGCTTTCATCAGGGAGTGCTTTCCAAACATAGAGCTTCCTGTCAAAATCAGATGAAACAAATAAACTATTACCATTAGTCGATGGGACAGGATTACTGATTATAAATTTTGTTTCTAAAGTGTTTGTATTTATATCCGGACTTCCAATGACAAAATCAGGTATTTGGTCAAAACTTTCAGGAAAATTATTAAAACCGACAACTTTATTTCCATTACATAAAGAGATATAGATTTTTTCTCCTGCAATTGCTATCCCTGAACCATCTCCACTTTGACTTCCACTAAAATCATAACCTTTTCCTGAACCATAGCTTAAACCAACCTCAAGATCAGGAGCATCGTTTTCATTTTTTGGAAACTCGTCCCAGACATAAAGTTTATCACTTATTAAAATTAATTTCCCGTCTGATGTAAATGAAGGCCCCCAAAATATTTCGTTTTTTGCAACATTTGCACCTGCAACAGTTTTCATAAAGAAATCATATTTTTGATCATCTTTTGTTGGAAAACTTTTCCAGAAAAAATTCCCGGGCTGTTGCTTAAAAGCATTATGGTCCCCAATAATAAGATTTGTGCCATCACTTCCAATAGTTCTGGGCGTACCAAAATCTTCAAGTTTTATAACAATGTCAGACATTTGGTTGCTATTAGTAGGAAAAGAATTCCATATTAAAACTTGAGATGATGCAGTGCTTGTTACTATTAATTTTTCACCATTAGTCCATACTGACCACGGCCAACCAACAGTTCCCCTAGAGCCGGGATTATTAGAACCTTTAATCTCAAAATCTGCTGCTTGCCCATTCTCTGTAGGAAAACTATCCCAAATTAAAATACGATCATTATAGGTATCAGCAACTATAAGATGTTGACCATCAGTAGCAACTCCTACAGGCCAGTTAAATTTATCCAAAGTATTACCTGGATTATTAGTTATAAAATCTTTTTGACCTAAGACAACATCTGGAGGCACATTTTTAGTAGGCAACTCATTCCATATAAGAACCCTATTATTATTCCTATCAGCAACTATAAAGTGTTGACCATCAGTTGCAATTCCTCCTTGATGATTGAAAAATAAAGGCGAGCCAGCATTATTAAAATCTACTCCTGAAAGAAGCATATCTGCATTTTGATTATTTACGAACCAGCCAACAGGTTTATTTGTAGCAATCTTATATTCTGAATTAATTTTGTTTATATTTATGCTTCCTTGGGCATCTAGCGGTGGCTGATTAATTACTACTTCATTATTTGGTTCAGAAATTCCTAAACAATCAGAGTTATAACAAGGACTTTCTATATGCTTTTTTTCAAATTCATCACAAATCTTATCACATCCTCCAGAAGCTTCATTCTGTGAAGCAGGGATGGAAACTTGTTCTTGCTCTTGTAAACCTTGCTCAACAGAGTTTAAATTACAAGCTGACATAAAAGCGAGACTTATTGCTAATATTATTAAAATGATTATTTTACTTTTTTTCATAATCAATACCACTTTTATTTAAAAATAGAAGATTTAATATTATTTAAAGGTTATTTTTCATTGTAATTGTTTAGCTTTCTGAAGTTCTAAATATATATTCTCTACTATAGAAATCTTTATATTCTATATGTAGTTACATTGTAACTACAATGAAAAAGCCAATTCAAATGAAAATGGAAG
>JAHIMK010000100.1 GCA_018896675.1 Nanobdellota archaeon | reverse complement strand
CTTCTAAACGAAGAAGTAAGGCAGAGACTGGAGGCTCAATATGAAGAACCCCAGTCTCAAGAGATCTATAAACTTAGAAAAGAGAAAGTCGAGCTTCCCTTCGGACATATCAAACGTAATTTAAAAGTTGACTCATTCCTCCTAAGAGGTCGAAAAGGAGTGAGGGCTGAAACCTCTATCCTGGCTACCTGCTTTAATCTTGTTCGGATGATCACCCTCCTGGGAGTACCAGCTTTAGTTAAAGAACTAAGCACATAAAAGGGGGATAAAAAATCCCTTTGTATTAAGTAAAATAGGACAATATGAGTTAAAAACAGGATAAATATATCTTTTATTTTTATATTAACCTTAAAAATCTTAATTTTTTTTAAGTTACAAAAAATTATTGCTAAATAGAATTAGTTACAACACAGTCTGAATGACAGAGGAATGGATTCCTCAAGAGGCCGATATTTATCTATGAATGGTGGAGCATAGTAGACGAGTTTCGCAACTTTTGTTTGAGTGATGAGACTGAAAAAATATATCATAAGTTAGAAGAAGCAATTGGTGTCTGTTAAGAATTTAAAAATAATAACATAGGCAGAAACCTCAATTAAGAAGTTCTGCCTATGTTATTGTATGGCTCCCCAGACTGTAACAGAGACAGAACTTTTACCTATCAATTTTACTTTCAAACAGCAGTTGAGAAATTTTCCATTTCTAAGAAAACATATAGAAATCCCATCTATTTATCCAAAGAACACAGGAAAATGATAGATTCCGGAGATGCAAAGAATCAAGCAGAACTGGCCAGAATAAAAAGCATCTCAAGGGCAAGAGTTACACAAATTCTGAATCTATTAAAGTAAACAGGATGTGTCTATTTTACCGAAAAATCATATTTTAGTATCTGGTTATTCAGACAATATTATTTCTTAATCTAACATGCAATAGGAACTGTTTTATGTAATTATATGCTTTCATCCCCACCTTTACAGGTGGGGATTTCCCGCTAGATTAAAAATTATCTTGTTCCTTTTTTACCTTTCTCAATTTTTACTTCTTAAGAATCTACATTTTTTCAGGTAATAATTCTTCGTCATTTATAGATCTGGGAGAAGAGCTGTCAAAAGTATTAATAGTAGTTATTATTCCAAAATTTCCATTCAACTCGAATACGGTCCAATACCAACCTATATCACCACATGAAGCATTCAGATCAACTTCATAAGTTCGAATATTTCCAGAATCAGTGTATATTTTAACTGTAGCTCCGGAGGTTGTAATTTTTCCACTGCCATTATAATGTTTCACCGCATATGTATAGGTTCCTGAAGATACTTCAGTGATAGTAATCGTTTCTGGTCCATAACTAGAGGTGTCATCAACGTCTAAATTAGCACCGGATACAGTTTTATTAGAATAGTAGCAATGTTCACCATTAGGTATCCACAGATGAGAATCTAAATCTCTGGGGTTCTCTCCCCAGGTTAGTACAATTCGATATTCATTGGAAGCAACAATACTCGAAAGCACAATACTTAGAGCCGCTGTTTCCTGTCCACTGAAAACCCTAACATTAGTTTGAGCGCTTGGATTATATCCTATTTTGTATGCTACTATTCCATAAGTTCCAGGGGGTATACTAGTAAAGCTATAACTTCCATCACTACTAGTAGTGGTAGATAAATCGAGATCTACTATTTCAACTTGAGCCATATGAATACCTAATGATAGGGCATCTAAAACCTTTCCGCTAATACTTCCCGAGTTTTCTTCTATAACTAAGTTGGATGGTTCTTCTATGGGAAAGACAAATGGTACAAGCCCAGGAACGGCTAAAAAAAAAGGCTTTATCCTCCAAACTTCAAAGTTTTGCTCTAATGAGTATCCTCTAGATTTGTAATGTTCAACCCATAATTCATATGCTATGGTATTCCCAAGTTCAACAACGCCTGCTACAGCCAACGCCAGATTAACCCCAGGTATTACAGCTGTTATTGCTACTCCTGCTCCATAATCCAAACCTGATTCTACTAGAAAGTCCCACAGACTAGTCTCAAGATCACCTAATGTTGAAGAATAGCAAAACTCAAAAAACGTTTTAAACATGTAGCTTGAAAGACGATTTTCTATCTGATCAGCATATTTTGGTTGATATCCACTAAACTGTGCTTGTCCAGTTTTCCATAATTCCTTTATTGTACCAATAGCACGTTCTTCAGGAGGGCGTGCGAGAGCCCGTAAGCTCTGTTCCTCGGGTGCAATTCTCGGAATATAAATTCCAGCTGGATCTATAAACAGAAAAGCAACATCAGTTCCATCTGTAACCAGGTATGAATCAATATTAGGTATGGGTTCTCCGGTAACAACATCTATAACTTTAGTTTGTACTACTCGACTATCTTGAAGTGTAAAGGTGGCAATTCCATCTGAGTCAGAAGTATCTTCATAATGTGTAGCTCCTGGTTCAAGCAACACATCGTCGATTACGTTATCACCTTCTTCAATTGTTACACTGTTATTATAATCTTGATAGCCGAGTGCTGTTACCACAATAGATTGAGATCCTGCGGGAATATTCTCTATAAGATAAGCACCATTAGAATCTGTAATATTAGATTTGTCACTGATAGTGACAATTGCTTCTTCTATTCCGGTCCTAGTTACTGCATCTTTCACAAAACCTCCAGCAGTTCCGTAATGATTTATAGGTGGGGCTGTGCCTCCACATCCAGAAAAAATAGTAAGAGCTGCAAGTAACAAAGTTAAGATTCCTAACTTTAATGATTTAGTAGATTGCATAATAAACCTCCTTTATTTTTAATCTTAACTATTTTATGCTTAGTCTATTTTGTTTTAATTTACAAATATACTTTTATTAACAATAAAAATATTTTTCTCATTTATATTCTCTTTTAGTACTTAATATTTTTATAAACTTAAAACATTTAGCAATTTTATATATCTACTCTTCACCTCATCACTTCCACAATATCGAGCTGCTGGATGGGCATGTTTCTAAATATTTTTGTAACAAGAGCAACAGAGAGTTTATCTTTGATCGTTGTTATCCTTGCCTGAGCGATTAAATCTAATTCTCTATCTAAAATTTCATTGGTTTTAGGATCAAGGATTACTTCTCCTTCGCGGTAGATTCTTATTTCATCTCCCACTTGTATACTAGAGCTTTCTCCAAGATTTATATAGACCTGGGTTATAGCTCCAGAAGAGGTTGATTCCACTTTTACCACATATCCTTCCAGAGGTGCTGAACTTACTGCTATATTCTTTTTGTCTATCTTAGCCACAAAATTTAAGACTACTTTGTTACAAATTAATTCTATTGCGGATAAAACATCTACCGCTTCCTGATGAGAGAATCCTATGCCACCAGGAATAGGAATGGGTAATACGCCGGAAACAGCAGATTTAGAAGCTTTTTCTTCTTGTACTGTAGAAAAGAGGATTTCTCCGGTAGTTACATCTATGATACGAATGGTCATGACTACTTTTACCGAAGATTTTTTAACATTTAAAGGGCCGATTTTTATTCCTCCCCCTGTGGCAAAAGCTATATTAGTCAGACTACCGGTAAGTATGGCATCTACGCCAATCATCTTTCCTAATTTAACTGCTGTAGTCTGGTCTACCAAACCAGAAAAGTGTTGGAAGTTCTGTTCTTGTAAGAGGAGATCAAGTTTGGCTCTCTCAAATACCCGGAAACGATTAGTACTAAGTAAGGCGTTGATCATTAAATCGGTTGCACCTAAAGATAAAGGGGAATCGCTCCTCCAGAAATAACCAGGAGCAGTAGAAGTAATTCCTACTACCGCTATTCGGGGGAGTTCTTGGGAAAAAGTTAGATTAGAAAAAACTAAGGAAAAACAAATTATTAAGATACATAAAACTATATATTTTTGATTTCTCATCTTATCACCTCATTTTATCTATTATTACCGCTCTCAGCTTATTACTGAGATGGGAATCTCCGAATATCAGGAGCTGGCTCGAAAAAGAGCCGGTATCGAAGGCATTTCCTCAGTACTCCGGAGGAAGTACAAGATAGATCATCTGCCGGTAAGGGGATTAGTACGGGTAAAGGTCTACTTAGGGTTTAAGCTATTGGCCATAAACTGTAAAAGAGTGATAAAAGGGTTGATAAATACGCCTATACCCGAGCTTTCTATCTTTTTAAATAACCATTTTTTCGTTATTCAGTTTTCAAAGGACATATAGAGTTAAATTTGCTACTTAAGTTAAATATGTTTTATTAAATAGTTAGTTTTGGGAGATAATCACAACATTAATTTTTTTTCTTTTTAATTTCCACATAGAATAGAAAAAATATTTTCAATTAATTATTTTTTATATCGTTTCTAAAATTTTTAATAATTAGATACTATTTTTATAACTCTTATTCCGTTATGGGAATATCCCGGAATTGAATGTTAAAATTTGTGTCACCTTCAGCTAACCAAAACTCGAACAGAGATAGACTACTTGCCTCAGATAAAAGTTCTCCCGCAATATAATAAACTACTTTTACAGGGATACCAGAAACAAATAAAAGAGTCCTCCATTTATTATTATAGGCAGAGTCAGTACTATAATCAAACATAACAGATATATTGGCTATTTGAACTGTATCTGCCCAATATGTATTACCATGGTTATCAAATAATCTACATGGATGGTCATTACATCCTTTACCGCGGTAATATACACTAAGATTTCTATCTTGATCATTATTGGTAATTAATAGAGCACAGTTAACCCCATCTTTATATCTTGTGCATCCTGTCATTTCAATGGTAAGATTCTTTACAGTTACTTTAGGCAATTCTCCAATTACCGTTTCTCCTCCTATAGTAGATTTAGATATTGCCTTCCCATAGATTGCTTTCCTTTTCCCCTCACTTATGATCTTGGCAATGGTCGGATCCTTAACCACATCGATTTGAGCAGCAGTTATAGCGGCACCTTTTTCTACATCCACCAAGCGAGTCCTAAGGTCAACCGAATTACCCATATCAGCTACGGTACCAACTACTATGGCTTCCACCCCCAGCATCTTTCCTATTTCAGCTGCAGTAGAAGAATCAATCATCCCACTAAAACTTTTGCCCAGTTCATTTAATACTTGTTCCATTTTCTCTCGTTCTACAACAGTCATTCCCTTTTGAATCAGGTTAGTATAAAGTATATCCTGAACATTTCTGGTAAAGTCATTAAATTCATTTCCGTAAGTAAATTCAGTGATAGCAATTCGGGTCACTTTTTTCATCTCCTGATAAACCTTATCACCTTCCTGTATAGCCATAACTTTATTAGTTATCTTGGCCAGAGACATTTCTTTTCTGACCCCGGTTATCTCTATCTGACCAACTTCTGTCTCCGGGTAACCAATGATTTTATCACCCTTCTTAAAAGGATTATCCTTGTCCAATCTGACTACTTCAAATTTAATACCTTCAACTATACCCGATGCCTGCCCAAGATCAATATAAACTGTTTCCCCAGATACCCCAGCTACATAACCCTCTACCGCAAAGGCTAATTTATCAGCAAGTTCACTGACTTTTTGTGAAAGTACATTTTCTTGAGCGAAGGCATTTCCACTGCAAAAACATAAAGCTAAGGTAATCAGGAAAATCAAGAATTTCTTCATAATACAAAGCTCCTTTCTTTTATTAGATATTATTTTATCTATAGATTAATTGATTGTCTGGCAGAATATCAAAGAGAGCGTCTACATATTTAGGCTGAATTATTATCACTTTCAGTAATTAAATTGACTAGTCCGAATCATTTATCAGCAATTGTGATGTCATTGCAGCCTGTTACATCGCAACCCGGCTTTTATCTCGTTTTTTTCTCCATAGATGATATCTGCGATTGAATATTCCTCCATAACATCTTTGACAACAATCTCTGCCAACTTCTCCCCTTCTATCCTGATAAGGGCTCCACTCCCAGGGTCCGTTACTGTACGATGAGAGCCCAGAATACTAAATCTCTCACCTTTTTGAATCCGTGTGCCCCCTTGGTTAAGATAAACTGTGCTATTTTGAATATCGAGTACACGGACAGGCATTAGAATATCAAGAAACCCGCGGTTTAATTTTATGATTATCTCATCAATCAACTCAGAGATTAAATTGCCAGGTATTTGCTCTTCCAATTGTGCTTGTCTCGTTTTATCAACCGGACTTCCGAGGTCAATAACACGATCAAGTGATACTGTTACAGTGTCTGCCCTGTGAACCTGCCTGGTAGCAAATTCTACTGCTCTTATATCGATACTCAAAATAACTTTACATCTGGTGACATCTACACCGTACCACTCTTGGGAAGTTATAGAGCTATGAACATCGGATAGAGTTCCAATAAGTAGGTAATCTGCGCCCAATTGTTCCTCTAAACGCGCCATCTCTCGGATGGGAAATCCTCCTGAAATTATTAATTGACGTTCTTTCTCAAATTCATTACCATATTCCCGGTCAAAGATGTTGTAATGCTGAGTCTGCACAAGCTGGGTAGTTAGCCGCTGACTTATTTGTCTCGCAATCTCGTTGACGTCAATACCATCGGTATGTTTTAGCCCCTGGAGAGGTATTATAGGCATGACTGCCAAGGTTGATCTTTTATTGCTTTCAACCTTACGGTAAACAGGCACAAACGCTCGTACCCTGGCCTCCCAGCTACCACCATTCATTTTGTTACATGATAAAACTTCATATCTTTCTATTAGCCCGTTGGTATGCATGCGAATTTCTTCTATCACTTCATCCTTTATTTCTTCCCTGTAGAACTCTTCTTCTCCTTCCCTGCGGAAAAGATCTTCCAAGGCAAAGCGAATCTCGCTCAATGCATCAATTTCAACACCACGTTTTTGACGAATAGCTTCAACCAAGCAGCTAACAACAGCTTCATCCGGGGTTCTTCCTATTGAAGTAATAACAACTTCCTCGCTCTGAATAGAACCAAAAACAATGCCATTTCCAACAAAGAAAACCACTAATAAACATAGAACAATAATTTTTATACGCATTTCCTCCTCCAAAGTTAATATTTACGGTTGTAAGGTAGGATCCAAATGATCAAGAGCGGGAGACTCCCTGACTCCATCATCATATTCTATTTCCCCTTCTGGAATTTCTTCCTGGGTAGTTATTATTCCAAGGGCGGCATCCCGTGTTGCTGGACTCCACATGGCCACATTTCCGACAATAATATGACCTGTTTTGGAATCATTTGCAGCCCATTCCTTAACAGTTATAATACCCTCTAATTCTACTTTCCCATATTGATTCACAATTTCTTCCACACGTTCACCTATTTCGTAAGATTCCACCTCTTCCACTCTCTTGCCCGTTGTGATACGAACTATGTCCTCAATTTCTCTGAATTGGCTAACCTCTTCAAGCACCAGGGTGCTGTTAATAAAATTCGTCAATGCAGCAATTGCATTGCTTCGAGCCTGCCTGCGGGCGGCCTGAACACGGGCTTCACGAATCTGAGAACTTGTGGTTTTTGTTATTTCCGGTGCCCATTGTCCGAAAGCCACAAGCACCTTCTCACCGGTTTCATCCTCCATTATACGAACACCGTGCACCGCGATATAATCCTCTTCACTCGTAAAATGGGCTTCAAGTTGTCCCAAAATTGTCCTGGTAACAACATCAGATGGACTTCGTGATACAACCTCTCCTCGAGCAATCTGCCGTGCAATTTGTTCAGACTGTTCATTATAGATTAAAAGTACACCCACTGATTTGAGGTCTTCAAAATTGGCCAGAGTACGAACTCCCGCCAGAGAGCTTACTGCCCTATTCGTAACTACCTGTCCAATTGCATCATGCACAATGTTTTCTCTCTCGCTTTTTTCTGCCACACGATACTTATCTGGGTCAATATTAAGTTCTCTTAATAATCGGTTAAGGTATTCTTCTCCAAGGTCAAAAGCTTTTTCTGCAAGAATTGAAATACGTTCCTGCAAATAAGCTCTGTTATCCATCTCGCGCCCAATTTCAGGTAGGTCATCATAGAAAAACTCTCTAGCCAGTGTCGTCGTAATCTCCTGCTGCCGGAATCGCGCGAAATCACCTTTCGCATCCGCAAAGGCCCTGTAAAAAGCTACAATACGAGCCTGACCATACCTAACATCATCTGGCTCAAGCTTAATTTCTCCTACTCCCCATCCGATGTAAGCACCTGCGGGATTAGCCGCTGATTGACCAAGCTCCCACCCTCTTACCTTCAAATACTGGTCGCGGTTCTGTTCGAGCTGGGCACCTATTCCGGCAAGCTCTTCTACTTTCGGATACAGGTTAACAGGACTGACAAAGGCTTCATCACTTTTATCATCTTGCACAGCATAGCTTGTAAGAGGGATAACTAGAAGACTTAAAACAAACATTAACCATATACTTATTCTAACCAGTTTACAACCTTTTTGTATTCTCATATCTTTTACCTCACTTTTTTATATTTTTTATAACCTGATAACAACTTAATTAAGCATGGTTTTCAAAATACAAATATCAGTAACTTTAAATAGTAAAATCTTAGATATTCTGTGCTTTTTATTTTTAGCATTGTTTTTAAAGCCTGTATAATATCTAGGCCTGAGACTTTAATTACCATGCTTTCAGACAGTGCACCTTTTTCAGATTAGAGATTCTTTTCTCAATAGCAGTACCTCCTTGTTTTCTCAATTCTTGCCTCATAGTCAAATGTAAATATCTCTATACCATATTCACGATAATGTTATTTAAAGACATTTTTAGACTTTAAAACAATATTAAGTTCAAATAGGTATTATGTATTCTGGAGCGATTGTTTTAATGGATATGATTAATTGTATTATTTCTTGACATGTAAGGTAAAATTGCCTGATAAGCTAATTTATTATTGTAAAATAATCAAGTATCATCTTAATGATTTCTTTCATTATTTATTATCATTTTATAAACAAAAAGGACAGAGTAATAAAATAAGTATTTTACTCTCTTACTCTGTCCTTTTACCTGAAAGATTCTTCCTATGTAATTAGGAAATAATTCTTTTAGTAAACTCTGTATGGATTTTCCTAAAGATTAGGAGTTGCCCCTTCGGTGCTTTTTAATATAAAGCTCTCCAGAGTTCTGTCCGGTAACAGTCCTTTTGCCTGAAAGTTTGGATACTTTTGGTATCTTGCCTCTTCGGCTCTTTTTCTTTTATGATGAGAAGAAAAAGACTCTCCCGTTACCTTCATACAGGTTACAAAATTTAATTTAATAGATTTATGGAAGATAAAATATTTATTTACGTTAAATATTTTACTCTATATATTATATACTACACTTACTTTAAAAATCCTTCTTTTTCTGAAAAATAATTTAAAAAAAACAAAAAAGCCCTTCAGCAAAGTCCAAAGGGCTGG
>JAHIMK010000094.1 GCA_018896675.1 Nanobdellota archaeon | reverse complement strand
CTATTGAGGCGGGTCTCCCCTAAGAAGGTAAGAAGTGCAAGAGAACCCTCGATTGTGGCGACCAGCACCGCCGCAGCCGGCTCGTCGCCGCGTCCCGCCCGACCCGCCTGCTGCCAGGTGGAGGCGATCGTGCCGGGATACCCGACGAGCAGCGCCGCGCCCAGCCCGCCGATGTCAATGCCCAGTTCGAGGGCGCTGGTGGCGACGACCGTGCGCACGCTGCCATCCCGCAATCCCTTTTCGATCTCGCGCCGCTGGGTGGGCAGGTAGCCGGAGCGGTAGCCACGAATTTGAGATTGCTGATTGCGGATTGCGGATTGCTGATTGCCAGCCTGCGAGTCCTGGCCTTCATTCAAATACCTGAGAATGATCTCAACGCTGCGGCGCGAGCGCGCAAACACCACCGACTGCACGCCGGCGGCCAGTAAATCCTGCGCCAGGCGGACACTTTCCAGCAGCGAACTCTTGCGCAGGCCGAGGGCGGGGTCAACGACGGGCGGATTGTAAATAATGAAATGGCGTTCGCCGCGCGAGGAGCCATCCTTATCAATCAGCGCGACAGGCTCTTCGATCAGCCGCCCGGCCAGTTCCTGCGGGTTGCCGATGGTGGCTGAAGTGAGAATGAACTGTGGTTTTGCACCGTAGAACGCGGCGACGCGCTTGAGCCGCCGGATGACGTTGGCTACATGCGAGCCGAACACGCCGCGATAGGTGTGTGTTTCGTCAATGACGACAAATTTCAGGTTACGAAAGAATTCGCCCCAGTTGGTGTGATGCGGCAGGATGCCGGTATGCAGCATGTCGGGGTTGGTTAGAATGATTCTCGACTTTTGCCTGATTGCGGGTCTTTGGGATTGAGGGGTGTCGCCGTCGTAGATGGCCGTTGGCACGTTTGCATGTTCGAACCCTTCGCCCTGCTCAGGGCAGGCTGTTTGAACGTGTAAACGTGTCAACGTGGTTAACTGATCTTGGGCAAGCGCCTTGGTCGGAAAAAGGTACAGCGCGCGCGCGTCGCCATCTTCCAGTAACGCAGAAAGCACAGGCAGGTTATAACCGAGCGTCTTACCGCTGGCGGTGCCGGTGGCGAGGATGATGTTTTTCCCGGCGCGGGCCTGCTCCCAGGCTTGGGCTTGATGGCTGTACAGCGCGGTGATGCCGCGCTCGCGCAAGGTCTCGGCCAGCGCAGGGGGTACATCAGGGGGAACCGGCCGCAGGTCCGCGGGACGCGGCGGCAGGGTGCGCCATTCAACGAAGTTGGCGGCGGTCAGCGGATCGGCGCGCCAGCGGTCAAGGAGTGAGTTCAGTTGATTCCCTCACATAGGCAGCGCGAAGTTTTACCGGCTCGCTCACCGCGCGCAGGCGCAGGTTGAGCATCTCCACAAAAACCGAAAAGCCCATGGCGAAGTAGATGTAGCCTTTCGGGATGTGCTGGTGCAGGCTCTCGACGATCAAGGACATGCCGATCAGCAGCAGGAAACTGAGCGCCAGTATCTTCAGCGTAGGATGCTTGCCGACAAAATCGCTGATCGAGCCGGAGGCCAACATCATGACGATGACCGCGACGACGACGGCAGCGACCATCACCGCCAGTTCATTGGCCATGCCGACCGCGGTGATAACGGAATCCAGCGAGAAAATAATATCGAGCAGGGCAATGGTGAAGATCACGCCCAGAAAAGACACGGGACGCTTTGTTTGCTCCTTTCCTTGCCCACCTTCCAACTTGTCGTGAATCTCATGGGTGCTTTTGGCCAGCAGGAAGAGACCGCCGCCGATAAGGATCAGATCGCGGCCAGAAATCTCCTGCGTGAACACCGTGAAAAGTGGCGCGGTGAGACGGATGATCCAGCTTATCGAAAGTAACAGCAGGATGCGGGTAAGCATGGCCAGCGCCAGCCCTATTTGCCGGGCGCGCTTTTGCTGTGCCTGTGGCAATTTATCCGCCAGGATGGATATGAATATGATGTTATCTATGCCCAGCACGATCTCGAGCGCGGTCAGGGTGAGAAGGGCGATGCCGTTTTCGGGGGTAAATAGAGTTTCCATAGGATTTGCTCCATAAAGAGAATAT
>JAHIMK010000042.1 GCA_018896675.1 Nanobdellota archaeon | reverse complement strand
TGCTCTCGCATTACCCTCTCTGCCATAAAACAGAACTAGTATTTATTTTTTTGCTCGGTTTTCTGAACATTTTTCCGGAATTATTGAAAAAGCAATTCATCTCACGACTAAAGTAGTGAGTTTTCTTGCTATAAAAATAAAACATCTTATGAAAACCACTACCTATATTTTCAGTTTCTTTTGTAGAGGATGCTTTGTTTTTGATTATTTCTGTTTTTAGGGTTATTATTTTTCTTTTAATCTCGGATATACTTTGCTTAGGAATTCTAAAACTCTTTTACCATATTCAACATCAAATTTCTTACCATAATATAAAATTCCATTCCTGAAATATCTCAATTCATTCATGAACCTTGTTTCGCTTTCTGTGAATTTCAATTTTCTCAAAAAAGCAACTTCTGCCTCATGGGCTCCTTCACCAGAAGCACTAAAACCCTGCAATAGCATTTGCGCCCTAATAAGCCCTATAAGAGTATCATAAGCATTCTCTATGAAATAATTTGCATTATCATTTCTCATACCTACTTTTTCATATGCTTCATCAAGGAACTTTTTCCTATCCTCTTCTTCTCTAAAAAGCCAGTCTGCCCTGGATTGATCAGGCTTTCTTTTCCTTACCACTCCGTTTTCCAGGAATTCCTCAAATTTCTTTAAAGGTCTCATAACTCTATTGCTCCTGACAAGACTATGCCATTGAATATGTTTGCTTTTAGCTCTTTTTCCATGCTGTTAAAATCCTTGTAAAAATGTAGAAATACTGTTCTTTCCAATAACTTATCAAATCTTGATAGATCCAGTTCCTTGCCTTTTGAGTTTATTATTGCAATATCTATGTCTGACTTTTCTGTATCTTCTCCTGTAGAATAGCTGCCAAAAAGAATTATTGTGCATCCTGGAAAATTTTCTTCTAAATATCCTATAATTCCTGTTTTCTGGATGAGATTTAGGTTTTCTGTTCTTTTAATTGCTATTGTATTTGGATTGTTCCTATTTAATTCCATTGACAGTAAATTCATTGTCTTGCTTTTTTCCACTTTCACCAATCCTTCTTTTTCTAGCAGTTTTGTTGCCTTTGCTATTGCAGTAGGCGAGACTTTCAAGAGTCTTGCAATGCCTCTCTGGTTTATTGACATGCCTGCTTTTATGCAGAGGAGCCTGAAGATTTCGTTTTGAAGTTTTGTAAACTTTAGTTTATACATATTCATTTTAGTTTATAGGTGTAAACTTTAGTTTATAATTGTTTCTGTTTTTAATTTTGGATAATTTGTCATTATTTATGTTTTCTTCTGCTGAAGATATAAATTAAGCTTTATAACTCTGACTGAGAAAAAATCTTTTTATTTCCAGTAAAGGTGAAAAAGTATAGGTGGAGACTTTCTTTGTTAGCTTTGTATTGTTTGTGATTGATTAGTTGCTTTGAAGAGCAGAGGCAAGTGTTAAAGTTTTTCTAATAAATTTAAAGCTTCTTTATCAAACTTTGAGAACGCAAACCACTTTTTACCTAAATCTTTGAGTGAAGCCCCAATATGATAGGTTTCTTTATTGTCTATAATCATAAATCTATCGTGAGAATCTTTAAACTCTTTAATTTCAATTTTTTGATATTGTGAATTAAATTTATCTAAATCTAATTTTAATTGTTTTGTAATTTCTTTTGTATAAATTGTTATTTTGATATTTTCTTTCCTTTTAGAGAATAATGTTAAAACAGAATCATCGACATAATTGTCAATTAAGATTATAGAATTATTTGCAGATCTTATCAAATCTGAAACAAAAGTATAAGCATCGAATATCTGTCCATTAAAGAAGATTCCTTGCTTTGGTGTTATTTGCTTATTTTCTATTGCATTGAATATTTTTTCAAAATTTTTATCATACTGAATTTATTTTATCTCAATTCTATCAAATCGCTGAAAAATTTCTGCATTTGACGAAAGGAACTTTCTCATAGCAACAAAAGCCCTAATTATTTGAATGTTTATTTCAACTGCTTTCTTGCTCTTTAAAACTCCTGAAAGGACTGCAACGCCTTGTTCTGTAAATACATAAGGTAATTGTGAAGAAAATTTTAATTGTTTTAGGTGGTCGCATTTTGCGACCAGCTCATTCTTTTCATTTTTATTCAATTGAAACATGAAATCTTCAGGAAATCTCTCAATATTCCTTTTTACTTGCTCATTTAACCTTTTTGTTGGTACTTCATAAAGCTCAGCTAAATCGCTATCTAACATTACTTGTAATCCTCTTATTGTATAAATCTTATTTTTTATTACCTCTTTATCCATTCTTATTTTAGTTAAAGAACTAGTATTTATTTTCTTGTCCGGTTTTTTGAACAGATTTCCGGTTTTTGTGTTTTAATTTATGGCGGCTTTCTTTGTTAGCTTTGTTTCTCTTTCTTATCAACAACTAGCTTTATTCGCTAAGGCAAGTGTTAAAGTTTATCTAAGATGTTTAAAGCTTCTTTGTCAAACTTTGAGAACGCAAACCACTTTTTACCTAAATCTTTGAGTGAAGCCCCAATATGATAGGTTTCTTTATTGTCTATAATCATAAATCTATCATGAGAATCTT
>JAHIMK010000041.1 GCA_018896675.1 Nanobdellota archaeon | reverse complement strand
CAATTAAAATTAGATTTAGATAAATTCAATTCTCAATATCAAAAAATTGAAATCAAAGAATTTGAATATTCTCACGATAGATTCTTAATAGTAGATAATAAAGAAGTTTACCATATTGGTGCTTCACTCAAAGATTTAGGTAAGAAGTGGTTTGCGTTCTCAAAGTTTGATAAAGAAGTAGTAAAATTATTAGATAAACTTTGCCTCAGCTAAAAAAAGCTTAAAACCCTATTAAACAGTATAAAGCAAATAACTAAACCTCCACATTTCCATAAAGTTTATAAAGCTCTTTTTTACCAAGATTACAAGCTAATCATCTATTCTAAAAAATAGAAATAGGAGGCAAAAAATGTCAAATCAACAACCAATATTCATACTGCCAGAAGGCACACATAGAACTATGGGCAAAGACGCACAAAGAAACAACATAATGGCAGCTAAACTAGTTGCAGAGACTGTTAGAACCACTTTAGGTCCAAAAGGCATGGACAAAATGATAGTAGATAGTTTAGGTGATATTACTGTTACAAATGATGGTGTTACAATTCTTAATGAAATGCAAATTGAACATCCTATAGCCAAAATGTTAGTTGAGGTAGCTAAAACTCAAGAAGAACAAGTAGGCGATGGTACAACTACAGCAGTTATTTTGGCAGGTGAATTACTAAAAAACGCTGAAAGATTATTAGATCAAGAAATACATCCAACAATGATTATCAAAGGTTACAGAGAAGCTGCACAAAAAGCTCAAGAAGTTCTTAATGAAATAGCAGAGCCATTGACAAAAGATGCTAAAGAACTTCTTAAAATGATAGCAATCACTGCAATGACTGGCAAGGGCGCAGAAACTGCAAAAGAAAAACTTGCAAATTTAATTGTTAACGCAGTAATTGCCATAGAAGAAAATAATAAATTTTCAATGAATGATATTAAAGTTGAGAAAAAAGTTGGCGGTAGCATTGATGAATCTGAACTTATCCAAGGTTTAGTCATTGACAAAGAAATTGTACATAACTCAATGCCCAATAAAATTGAAAATGCTACGATTGCATTAATAGATTCAGCTTTAGAAGTTAAGAACACTGAGATTGATGCAAAAATACAAATTACAGATCCTAACCAATTGCAAAGTTTTGTAGAACAAGAAGAAAAAATCTTGAAAGATATGGTTGACAAGATTGTTAACTCTGGAGCCAATGCTGTATTCTGTCAAAAAGGTATTGATGATATTGCACAATATTTCTTAGCTAAAGCAGGCGTTATGGCTGCAAGAAGAGTTAAAAAATCAGACATGGAAATGTTAGCTAGGGCAACTGGCGCTAAGATGGTTACAAAAGTAAATGAATTAGGCGACGATAATTTGGGAGAAGCAGGCTTAATTGAAGAAGTTGAATTTGGCACAGATAAAATGATTTTTATTCGTGACTGCAAACATCCAAAAGCTGTTACATTATTAGTTCGTGGTGGCACTCAACATGTAGTTGACGAAGTAGAAAGAGCAGTTAAAGATGCTATTGGCGATTTAATTGCTTCATTACAAGTTGGCAAGGTTGTTGCTGGCGCAGGTGCTCCTGAAATAGAAGTTGCAAAAAGATTGAGAGAATTTGCAAATTCATTGTCTGGTAGAGAACAGTTGGCAGTATTAAGTTTTGCAGATGCAATGGAAGTTATTCCAAGAACTTTGGCTGAAAATGCTGGCTTAGATCCTATTGACATGTTAACAGAATTAAAATCAGCACATGATGCTGGCCAAAAATGGGCAGGCTTAAATGTATTTACTGGTAAAGTTCAAGATTCTTGGCAACAAGGAATAATTGAACCTTTGAAAATTAAGACACAAGCAGTAAAATCAGCTTCAGAAGTTACAGAACTAATATTAAGAATTGACGATGTAATTGCAGGCTCAGGAAGTAAAAATCCAATGCCCGGTGGAATGCATGATATGGGCGGAATGGGTGGAATGTCACCTTATTAGGAGGAAAATAAAATGAGTCTAAGAAAAATAATTAGAACTGGTATTGAAGGATTAGCTATTACTACAACTATTTTTGTCGGTGTAAGAGCAATGCAAGAAATTAAAGATTATAAAGAATTTTATAAAAATGAAGCATCATTAACTGAAACAGTCGGAGGACTTATTCCAGATTATGTAAATATTGAATGTAAATACAATAATGGCCAAATGATTAAAACTATGAAAGTAGGTAGACCTTTAGATTCTAACTTTGAAATGGAATTTGGAGCATATGATGGTAAATTAAATGAGCTAGGATTAACAACTAAAAGAAACTACAAATATGATGGACATTTATCTTCTCATATGAATCAAGCAAGAGAATCATTAGCTTCAAAAGTTGAAAAAGAGGATACTCATCAAGAATTAGTTAGAAAAATTAAAACTAAGGGACAAATATTTTATAGAGAAAACGGCCCGAAAGAATTATTTGTTAAAGCTGATAAACTTTGGGAAGAGTATTGGAACAAGGCAGAAGGCGATGAATTCCTAAAAGAATGGAAATTTTATAATAGCCCTAAACAACAAAATGATAAAAAAACCAAAGAAGCAATAGATGCTTTATAATTTTTTATTCCTTGATAGGATAGGAATACCCCGCAGCTTGCTGTGATTGGGAGGCTTCACTTCAAGCCATTAAAACCCTGTGAAAAACATTAATTTTTAGCTAAAATGCCTTTAAAGGAGGTTTTTGAGCTTATTTCTGGCACTATTGTTTAGTGACTACACAATCGAAAACTTTATATATGACTTGTATTTACTAAATAGTAATCACCTCTTTTTCCCCAGCAAGAAACCTGAGGCATACTCTTTGAAGCGCTGAATGGTTTCTTGCCAGGGTTTACTCACGTACCGATTGAACTCTATTAATTCTCCATAAAATTTAAAAATCATACTTTGTAATACTTTTATATGGCATCTAAAAAAGAGTGGCAAAAATGGTACGAAGATAAATATCAAAGGCTAGAACAAAAAGTCAAAGTTTATCTTAAAGCTGGAAAGATAAATGCAGCAATAGACCTATATATTGAAAACGGAAAAATTCTAAAAGCATTAAATCTTTATGTAATGAAAGGCAATTTGTACAAAGCAGAAGATTTAGCTAGAGAACATGGACTAGAAGAGCTTGCAGAAATGTATAAAGCAATGGCTGAACATGAACCGCAACCTAAAATTAATTCATAAAAAATTATTCTCTTTTATTAAAAACAGTATATCCACACTTACCACAAGTTTGTCTATCTTTATGTAGTGCTAAAAAAGTCCCGGGCCCACATTTTGGACAAGCTGGTTTTCTTTCTATTTTACCGCCACTAATTGTAAACTTTTTATATTTCATACTTACAACTTTATTCTTAGTTTTTTTCTTAGCCATTATTGTTCACCTTTAGGTTCTTCTTTAATAGGTTTTTCTTCTGCTGGAGTTTCTTCTTTAACTTCCTTAGCCTTCTTAGCTTCTTCAGCAGCTTTCTTTGCTTCTTCAACTTTCTTTAAATCAGCTTTAATATTTTTACCATCTTTTTCTAAAGAGCACAAAGCATCAAAATCTTTGTAAACATGAACGATTAATTTTGCATTAGAACTTCCAAACTTTTGATAAACATGCCTTATAGCCACTAATTTTTCATCAACCTTTAATTTTTTAGCAATATCTTTTCTTAACTCAGCTTTTGAAGGTGTTGCACCATTAAAACTAAGATTAGCAGTGACTCTCTTCCTCTCTAATAGAGGCATTTCTTTTTCCTGAACAATATCTAGTTGTATCATTTTTACCTAACCTTTATTGCATATTCGCCTTTGGCAGTTATTCCTAATTTCTTTGCTATTTCAGAATTGATTGGATCTGTAACAATTATTCTACCTTTCCAGGATTCTGTGAAGTTGCTACCCTTACATAAAGGACATACACTTCCATCCACAAAAATCCTGCATTTTTTACAAACCTTTTTTGCCATTTTTATTTCTTTTTAACAGCGGCTTTTTTCTTAACCTCTGTTTTCTTTTTCTTTTCTTTCTTTAATTCTTCTTCAACCCATTGTAAAGCACCTAATCTATGTTGCCTCATGGTCAAACCAATTCTTGGGTTTGCAATTTCTTTATAACTAATTGCAATTACTCTTGCTCTACAAAGATCATTAACTTTTAATATTCTTTTAGATTCTTTTCCAGTCAATACATTTGATTTACTAAAACTTACAAAATCATCCATAGTTTGTGAAACATGAATCATACCATCAATTGGACCAATTGTCATGAATGCTCCAAAATCAGTAATGTCTCCTATCTTTCCCAATAAAATCTCTTGGAATTCTGGTTTAAAACTCAATAATGAAAATGTAGTTTCATAATAAGCTGCACCATCTCCATGAATAATAATTCCTTCTTGAATATCCTTTATGTCTTGAACGCCGATAACTATTCCTAATTCTTTAGAAATAAAGCCGTCAAACTGTTTGTTCAAACTTTTCATTACAGCTACTTCTGTTTCTTCATTAAAAAGAGTTGGATGAACTCTTATGTGTCCTGTGACTTCAGTTTCATAAAACATTATTCAATCCTCAAGTGTTTTTTTTGCCTTATAGTTATTATTTTGAATCCTTTTTCTTTCAAACGCTTTTTTAAAGCTTTATCTTGTGTCGCTATTATATTAGTTTTAGGATCCATTTCGACTAATATGTCGTCTACATGGCCTTTCTTATCAATTATATTTAAGCTTTTCTGCTCAATATACTTTAACGCTATCTTAATTAATCTCTTCTCAAAAAGTTTGCTTTCATTTATAAGTCTTTCTAATTCGTCTATTGATGCTTTTAAAATAGAAATTTGGTATGTAAAATCTGCAATCCTATTTAATTCAGCTTCTAAATCTATTTTAAAGCTTAAAGAATAGATTATAAAATTAGTATCTAATATAACATTTTTCATTATATTTTATTAAGATTAATTCTTTATAAAGTTAATTTATCAAAGAAAACCTTAAATACACATATAAGATTAGTTATTAGAGGCAAATTTATGGCGATACTTGAAGAACTATTAGATAAAAAATTTCAAGAATTGGAGATAAATGAAAGTCAAAAGGACATATTAAAATTTTACCTAGACTTTATCAAAGAGAAAGATTATACTACTTATTCACATAGCATTAGAGTAGGTTTGTTAGGTGCAGAAGTTGCTTCATTCTTAGACACAAATCCTAATGTTTTCTTATATGCTGGTTTACTGCATGATATTGGTAAGTTAGATATTGAAGATGAAGTTTTAAAGAAAAAGTTTGGTTTTAATGAAGAAGATTATGAAAAAATAAAAGAACATCCTGTTCAAAGTTATAATTATATCAAACATTTTAATCCTTTTGCAGCAGAAGTTGTATTAAGGCACCACAGGCATCAAGAAATTGCTTACCCTGAAATCTTGCCAGAAAGCATGTTTCAAAATTCAACTAAAGTATTAATTGCTTATTATTCTAGAGTCTTAAGTTTGGTAGATTATTATGATGCATTAATAAATCGGCGGAACAAAGATGATCGATTTAAAGATGCTAACACAAAAGAAAAAAAGAAGAAAATTTTACTAGAGAACAATCCCGACCAAAGCACTTTAATCAACCATTTGTATGAAGCAGGTATTTTTGGCAATGGGATTTTTAATAGCTTAGATAGAATAAAAATAGAAGAAGATAAAAGATTATGTTTCCCTGAAATAGAAGGTAAAAACATCATGTTGGCTGCATCTTTAGAACCTATTTACAGACCTGACATGGATTTAGAAGATAATAAAAAAACCTTGGAAAAATTTATTGCAAAAAGCACTTCTGTAAGCAGAGCATTTGTTCATTTGACCAAATTCTTAAACAAAACTAAAAGTCCAAAAGGCATATATCAATACCTTTATGAAGCACAGTTAAAAAATGAAATGGAAAAACATGATGGAGAAGTTAGTCCTAGTTTACTAGAATTTACTTTGCCTTTGGTGGCAGCACATATTTTATACGACCCTAAAAGTGAAAAAAATCCTTTCTTGTTATTTGAAAAAGCAAGAGAATTACTTAAAGAAACCAGCGAACAAGATGTTGAATGGTTGATAAAAATGAGACAAAAAGCCAATAAAATCAGGGGCAAAGAAAAATATAGGTTCTATTTCTTCCCAGTAAATAATGTTTATGATTATTATCTAAAAGAATTGGCAGAATGTGATTTTGAAGATATTTCCACTATAGCATATAATAGGCAATTTACAGAGGGATTCAAGGATATAAGATTGGCTTTCAGGTATTTTCAAAGATCAAACCCTGAAGATTTCATAAAAAAAGTTGTAAGATCTTACAATGCTATCTTTCAAAGAAAAAACTATAAAGATAAAAATCTAGATTATAGGTTGGCAGCAGATTTTATAACTGCCGGAGCTTATTTGCATTTAAGCTATAAAAAAGAAAAGGTTTTGATAAGTAAAAAATGACATTCAAAGAACTTACACTAAAAAAAGAGAAATTAACAAAGAAAGAATTAAATCAAGAGCTACAATGGTTCTCAGAATCTTTGGGTTTAACAAGCTTAAGAGATAAAAGCAAATCTTGTTTTAGAATTTTTATTGAATTATTAAAAACAACGAAAATGCAAAAGCCAGCCTCTAGCGATGAACTAGCTTTCAAACTTAACTTAACAAGAGGCACAGTAGTACATCACTTAAACAAACTAATGGATTCAGGGTTAGTTGTTTCTCAAAAAAATAAATATCTTTTAAGAACTACAAGCTTGAAAAAATTAACAGAAGAATTAAAGAAAGATACAGAAGAGTTCTTTGAATTTATCTTGCCAATAGCTGAAGAGATTGATAAAGCTTTAAGCTGATTACATTACATAATCTTGATTAGCAGATTTATAATTGAATAATTCTTCAACAGAAAACCATAAACTAACTTCTTGCTCAGCCTCTTCACTATTACCTGAAGCATGAACCAAATTCTTAATAGAAATTCCTTTCTTATCAGCATATTCATAACTAACATGAGCAAAGTCACCACGAATAGTGCCAATTGGAGCAGACTTAGGTTCAGTACTACCAACAACTTTACGAACTAATTCAACTGCATTAATACCTTCAACAGCCATTGCGACAATAGGCGCACTAATAATAAAATCTTCTAAACCTTTATAAAAATTCTTGTCAATATGTGCACTATAATGCTGCTTTGAAAAGTCTTTGTCAACCCAAACCATTTTCATGCCAACAATTTTCAAGCCACGTTTTTCAAAACGTGAAATAATATCCCCAATAAGTCCTCTCTGTACCCCATCTGGTTTGACAAGAACTAAAGTTCGCTCAATCATTCTTTGTTACCTTTCTTCTTTTTAGTAACCCACTTCATTTTACGTGGAACTCTTTTCAATTTTAACATATTTTTTTCACATTTTTTTGAACAAAAATTTAATTGTTTAGCATCTTTTTTAACATAAAGTTTTCCAGTTCCTTTTTCTATATCTTCGTTACAAAATGAACATTTTGGCATTATTTTCCACCGCCTTTACCCATTTTTCTTGCTTCAATTTCTGTTTCTCTTAACATTAATATGTCACCAACTCTTACAGGTCCCTTAACATTTCTAGCCATTACTTTATTTGCATCTCTTCCTTCAAGAACCCTACATCTTATTTGGATTGCTTCTCCTCTAACTCCAGTTCTACCTATAACTTCCTCAACTTTTGCTGCAAATGCTTGAGAAAATAAAGACCTAGTTTCTTCAGAGCCTTTCTTTCCAGGTTTTCCTTTTGGATTAAATTTTGCCATTTTTATTCTTTAAGTGCTTTTTCAATTTCTTTGATAACATTAGCTGCTTGTCCTTCTTGAACAATTGCAACCGCACAAGTTCCTACTGCTAAGCCTGCAGCTGCTCCCAAGTCATCTTTAGAACCTGTTTGTATAAAAGGTATTCCTTTTTCTTTACACAAAGGAGAAATATGCATTACAATTTCAGGAGGATTAACATCCTTTGCAACAACAACTAACTTTGCTGTACCCTTTTCAATTGATTTTGTAGCTTCGTTTGTGCCTTTTCTTATCTTTCCTGACTTCTTAGCCAGTTCAACAGCCTCATAGGCCATTTCCATTAATTGCTTTTCATCAGCCATTTCGTGAACCTCCGAACCAACATCATTGGTTGATAGTTTGGAAAATTAGCTTATTTAAAAAGCTTGCGCTCAGAGATGATACTGCATTATCCTAAAATAATACAAAAAGTATATAAGATTTCAGCTCTTATCTACATAAAATGCAAAATATCATTATAAAATTCAAAAGAATAGAAGTAATTAAAGCTGATTTGAGAAACCATACTTTACATTTTGGAATTCATTATGATGAAGATGAAAAGCCTATGTATTTCAAAAAAATCTATGACTTAAGAGAAAATGTTGACTCTTTTGTACATAAATTAATTTCAGATATTAAAATGAAATGTAGAAAAGAAAACACAATGCCCATTGATGACTTGGATTTCTTGAACCATTATACTAACATCTTAATTCATCAAAAAGGAGATGGACAACAAATAGAAAAAATAGCAAATGCCGTAAAAAGATTCAAAGATAAAGTTAGGAACTTAAATTCATTTGGTAGACATGAAAGTTATATACAAAAATATAATGAGTTTATAGGATTAAAAGCTAACTTGGAGTAAAAATGAGAAGTTTTTGGAAAATAGTGAATGAAGTTATAAAAGAATCAGATATAATTTTAGAAATATTAGATTCGCGTTTTATTGAACAAACAAGGAACAAAGAAATAGAAGATAAAGTTAGAGCAGAAAATAAACAATTAATTTATGTTATAAATAAATGTGATTTAGTAGATAAAGAACTTTTAGAAAGAAAAAAGAAAATATTAAAACCTTCAGTATTTGTTTCTGCTATGAGGCACCAAGGTACTAGCATCCTGCTTAGAACCATCTTACAATTTGTTGATAAGAAAAAAGAGCGAGTGATTATAGGGGTTGTTGGCTATCCAAATACAGGGAAAAGTTCTGTAATAAATGCATTAAAAGGTAGAGCAAGCGCATCTGTTTCTCCAATTGGAGGCCATACTAAAGGCAGACAATTAGTTAAAATTACAAAACAAGTTTATTTAATGGATACTCCAGGAGTTTATCCTTATATGGAAAAAGATCAAACTAAACATGCTTTAATTTCTTCAGTAGATTTCAATAAAGTAAAAGATCCTATTGGGATAGTTTACAAACTTTATGATGCATTCAGAGAAATTCTTGAAGAACATTTTAAGATTAAGACAGAAGATGCCGAAGATTTTTTAGAAAAAGTTGCTAGCAAATTAAACTTATTAAAAAAAGGAAATCAACCAGATATAGACAGAGCAGCTAGAGCAGTATTAAAAGATTGGCAACATGGTAAATTAAAATAATCTTCTTGACCATCTAACACCAGTAGTCAAAGGCAGAGCTAAAATAGGAGTTTTTCTTCTAACCAATTTAGCTTTTCTCAAGCTTCTTAACAATCCAGATTTCCCATAAAAATTATCTAATTCAATATAAGAATAACCAACATGTTTTGCAAAGTGCGCATCACTTGCACTTGCCATCAATAGATTATTTTTAAAAGCATAACTTTGAGCTTCACGATTAAATTTTTGAAATATAACTCTTGCATTAAAAACTTCAACAATATCTGCTTTAACATTTAACTTTCCAACACCCTTTCTTGCTTTATCAAAAGGATGAGGTAAATAAACTAAACCTCCTTGTTCTTTAATTCTTTCAATAGTTTCAAAAATAGATAATCCTCGAGGTATTTCTTCATTTAAAAATAAACCTATTAGTTCTCCTTCTTTAGCTTTGATTTCTTCGCCAATAATACAATCACCATACATTTTCTTAAATTTCAAAGCACCCTTAATAGTATTATGATCCGTAATTACGGGAACTAAATCTTTTTTATCAAATATCTTTTTCAAAAGCTCCAAACTAGTAAAACTATCTGGTGAATATTTTGTATGAATATGGAAATCTATTTTCATGAACTATAAAAAATTTCAGCTCTTTTTAAGGCTTATGGAATACTGAGCTGTCAAGTTATCTGGATATGAAATGACTTGATAGCGGGAAAAACCGCTATGAAAAATATAGAAAATAAAGAATCTTGGAAAGAATTGTTTAAGTTAGTATGGAAAGAAGTATTATTTTTAATATCTTTAATTATAATTGGAGCAATATTACTAATTTATGTGGGCTAGTGTAGTAAAAATGATTGTCATTACAATAATAAAACCAATTATAATTAAAGGAACTATTACTAATCTAAATTCTTTATTCCTATCTAAAACAAATTTTGCCAATAGGAAAACTGAGAATAAGAACAAAATGATTATAATGAGAAACAGCCATGCTTTTAATGTAATTAGTCTCATTATAGACCAATCTTGTAGTGCATTACTAATATAAAAATAAATTAAGGCTAAAGATATTGTCCCAAAAACAAAATATTCACTTTTTTTAATTTTATTACGTACTCTTACTGCTTTATTCTTAGTTAATTTAAAAGTAGATAACATTATTACTTCAATAACTATAAAATCTAAGAAAGCATAAACTAATGATGCCAAAAATAACCAAAGACTATCTAAAAATGCCATTTTTGTTGGTTTTTATAATAAGTTAATAAACTTAACTGCTTATTTTAATCAGTTCTAACCAACGATTATCACTCTTACAAATATCTCCCATAGCCAACGAACAAGGAACCTTACGAGTAGTTAAATGTTCTTCTATAAAATTGTGTTGTAATACTAAACCAGCTAAGATTATCGGAGCAGACCATAATGCTTTAAGTCCTCTAAAATCATTAACTCTATCCTTAATTTTCATAAACACAGTTTCAATCTTATAATTATGAATTTTAGTTTTATTTACATTGTTGATATGGTGTTGAACATCTAAACCCTTATTTTTATTATAGTGGTTTTTCCTCTTGTAAAAAACCTTATGGAATGCTCTTGGATAAAATTTTGCAGAGTCAGTTCTAATAGAAATAGGTTTACCTTTTGCAACTGCCTTATTAAGAAAAGTAATAGCTTCTTTAGTATTAGTTCTAGTAGTATAATGTATCCCTGTAATCATTCTAGTATTCCAATCAACACAAGCCCAAAATCTATCTTCATTACCTTTTCTCTTGATAACTGTTTCATCTGCATAGTACCTGTTGCCTAAATTGTATTTTAACTTCTCAACGTAATTATGGACTTTTAAGACATACTTTCTAACCCAAGACAAGATTGTTTCGTGGCTAACATTTACGCCAAAATGTCTTTTTAACTGGTTTCTCATCTTCCTACTTGATAAATTTGAAAGGTACATATCAACAGACATAGCTATGATTTTATCATTGAATTTCATTTTTTTAAACCCATTATCAAGAATAAATGTTCTATTGCAATCCTTACAGAGATATCTCTGTTGCTTACCTCTGCTCTTTGTTGAGGTCAACCCTCGCTTAACTATGTGCTCGGATTTACAATATGAGCATTTTATCTTTTCCATAGTATTTAGGTACCTAATAATCTATATAAATCTTTCGGTACCTAAAATAAAGAGAGTTTTATAGGATTAAATCATTAATTTAAACGATAAGTTTTTAAAATGTAATAAGGATTAAAAACTTATGGAAGTAGATAAAGGATTTGCAACAATATTAGCATTAATTTTTGCAGGACTTATTGCCATATGCACATTAAATGGTTTTTTATATAGTATAGATAACATTCAAAGATGGGATTATATTTTAGTAAATGCTTTATTATTAATTTTTATTTACTTACTTTATTTAACTTATGATATTCATAAATTAAAAAAAGAAATACGTATTCCTAAACAAAAAGAAAAAATGGTTTTATTTAAAAATAAAAAAGGACAAATAGAATTATTAATATTATTATTAATTTTTATTTTTATAGTTATGTATGTAATATTAAAATCAAAAGGAGGATAAATGCCAGAGGATATAATTAAATCAATAGCAGTTTTTATAGCTTTAATAATTGCTTTTCCTGCTATTGGAATTATTATTTTTAAGAGTATTTTTTATGGAGCAATAATCGGTTTATTTATTGCTTTTGTAATAGCAATTGCTATATTTTTAATTATATATTATGGAGATGGATTTTCAGCTTAATAATCAATATAACTAAGAATCTATTAATTTATTAAGATGGGTGAAACTGTGGAACAATTTAGGCTTGATGCTATAAAAAAACATATTTTAATAGAATTTAGCATACATCAAGTTATCACAAGATATATACTTCAAGTCTTTGATAGATGGTCGCTGTTTGATGAATTAATATTAGATGAGCTTGGATTCTTAAAAAAAGTACAAATTCTTGAAAAGATTTTTAAAAGCCCTCATAGTTGGCGTCTTAAAGAAGTATATACAAACATTATTTTTGAAAAGGGCAATGTTAAAGGAATAAAAACAAAAAATGGAAAAATACTTAGTAAATTAAGTTTAATAAAAAAATTAAAAAAAATAAATCAAATAAGAAACCATCTTGCTCATAGGCTTGTAATGGACATTAACATAATGGATGAACTCAAAATATTCTCTGGTTCAATAGGAGATATGAACTATCGAGGTACTAAAATAGAGTTAGAGAATGCTTGCAAATATGCTGAAAACTTTTTTCATAGCTTAAGACTCAAGGAGAAAATTAAACCAACTTATTTACCTAAAGAGATATGACTAAAGAGTATTTTCAAAAGATAAATTTAAAAATGAACTATATTTTCTATATCCTATGTCAGAGGAAAAGAATCAACAATTTTTAGATATATATACTGAAGAAAAGACAAGAGGTTAAAAATGAAACTAAAAACATTAAAAGATATAAAAGGACAAGAATTTCCAGTTTATGAAAATACAGGAAATAAAGCAATAAATACTACTGATTGTAATATTTCTTCAAATGTATTAAGACAAGAAGCAATTAAATGGATAAAAAAATTAAGAAAAGATAAAGAATTAATTTTAAATTTGATTAAAGAAGATAAAGTCAATGATAGAATTGTTAATAATTTTTCAGCACTAGTTCAAATAGATGCTCAAATTCGTTGGATTAAACATTTTTTTAGTATTGATAATAGAGATTAGAGGAACAATATAGGTACCTAAATATTTAAATATAAGTTAAGCTTTCTATAAGACTATGAAATTACAGAAACAGCTATCAAGAAAATATGAAGGTAAAGAGTATGCCAAATATGTTATTGTCATAAAGCCAAAGTACATAGAAAAACTTGGCTGGAAAGATGGTGAAGAATTAGAGGCAGAAGTTAAAGGAGATAAGCTTATTATTGAGAAGGATTGAAATGAATAAGATAGATAAAGAACATTACAAATATCTGAAAGCTTTCTCGCAGATTCCAAGAAACAATAGTCTAGAAAAGTTTAAGACTAAAAATATCAAAAGAACAAAGATAAAGGACTATATGGAAGGAACAATTTGGGACGAATTACGCGATTTAGGTTATGTAACTTCTAGCCTAAGTGTAAAAAATATAATAACCCTCTCTGGATTAGAACAATTAAGAATTCTTGAAGATATGAGAAGAAAAGAATTAACTTTGGTTTTTTCTATTGTTGCTATTATTCTTTCTATTCTCTCTTTTGCTAAGAGTATGAGATGGATATAAATTTCTGTTAAAAAATTTCCTTAAATAAAAACTTATTTAACAAAGTCTATCCTTATATCCAGATAACTTGACAGCTCATGGAATACAAAAATTTATAAAAGCAAAATAAACTAAAAAAATCATGAAAGTTGGGCTAATAAATGAATATACTCATTATTCAAGAACATTGGGACTTCATACTAAAAAAGATTTTGAAGAAAAAACAAATACAATTATAGAATCTGTTAACAAGCACAACTTAGATATATTATTAGCTCCTGAATGGTATTACTTAAAATGTCCATTTTTTACAAAAGAAGAAAAAGATTGGACATTAGAAAAAATAATCTCTAATACACCTAAAGAAACATTAATCCTACCTGGAACTTTTGTTTGGATTTACAAAGAAATAAAAAGAGCTTTCAGAAAAACCCAATTAAATTTTTACAATACTGCTCCAATAATCAACAATAATCGATTACAAGAATATCATAAAAGCAGATTAAATAGAGAATCTGGAGAATTCGGAATTGCTGATGAATCTAAAGACCAATATAAAATATTTAAACCTACAGCCGGAGTAGAAAATGGAAAAATATTCAATTGGAGAAATTTAGAAATAGGTTTAGAGATTTGTATTGATTATGGGAAAGGATGTTTAAGTTCTAAAAATATCCATTATTTAGATTTACAATTAGTTATTGCTTGTGGTATACCTTTTTACAAAGAAAACACAGCCATAAAGGATAAAGGATATCTAATAATCTGTGATGGGCATCAGGGAAAATATGAAACTGAAAGATTTGACAACAGAATTTATCAAAGAAAAGAAGATAATTTTAATAAAATTCAACCAATACAATATACAAAACATTTAGATTTATATGAAATATAAAAAAAGAAAAAATTATTTTTTCTTTAAATTAGCTATAAACTTTCCAACTGGTTCTTTCAAGTTATGGCCAAAACTAATTCCTAAAGATATTGCCAAACCCAAAGACAAACCAGCAACTAAAATCAAGAAAGTATTCTCTAAGATGCTAACTTGTAAACCAACCTGTTCTAAAGCAATCATTACTGCAATAAAAATTACAATCGCTTTAAACAAAACAGCCATTTGTTTTGCACCTTTAATGTTTGTTTCTTTCTCAATAATATGTGCTACATAATATGCAACTATCAAGCCCAAAAATACAGACAATATTGCTACTATCAATTGTGGTAACCAAATAACAAACTTAGATAATAAGTCACTTAAAGCTCCCAACTTCAATACTTCTGCAGCTGAAACTAGGAATATAATAAAAATTCCCCATTTGGTTAACTGACCCAATATAGCAGAAATGTTCATCTTGCTTATAGATTTTGGTGCGTCTACTTTAGACAACACAGAATCAACTTTAAGCTTACTTAAAATTAACTTAACAAAACGTCCTAACAAGAACGCAATAAGATAACCAGCCAACAAAAGCAATAACGCTAAAAGAATGCTTGGCATAATTTCCCAAAATTGATTCCATAAATGCTTAAACGGATCAACTATTTGTATAGCCATTTCTTCAAAATCAGCCATTAATCATCACCTCTTGTAATATATAACAAAATTTTAACTATAAAAATGTTTAGATTGGAGGATTTTTAATATTCCCGAAAAAACTTAACAAAATTAACCTAAAACTTTTTTAACAATGACTTAAACAAAGATTGCATGGAAAATCTAAAACTATTTTATGGAACCTATAAAGGACTAATTGGGGAATACATGTTTCGATTGACAAGAAAATTTATAATTCTTACTAAATTAACAGACAAAGATAGAATTATCAATTACTTTAATGAAAAATTAAAAGAAGAACAAAAAATATTCTTAGAGACTTACTGGCATTCTATTGATGCTTTAGAGTTTAAAAGAAATGAACAGGAAATAATATTATATGAAGTAAAAACAAAAAATGCCTACAAAAATAAAATCTTCAAACCCAAAATGACTCTGCACACACATAATATTTACAATAAAGCTCAAGGATTAGGTTTTGTAGTAAAGCTAATATTGATAAGACTGCATAATAATTGGAATTTTGAAGTAGAAGAATTAGAATTTAACAAAGAACATTATCAAATAGATTCGCCAAAAAGATTTGATAAAGTGGTGTCCTAAATAAGATTAAAAACTAAAAAATAAAAGTATGAGCTTGCAGGGATTTGAACCCTGGACACCACGGTCTTCAGCCGTGTGCTCTCCCAGTCTGAGCTACAAGCCCGCTGAAAAAAAATAAATGAATTCATTATATAAACGTTTCTATTAATAAAAAAGAAGCTGCTATAAAAAATTAAGGTTTATATCTTAATGGTGTTCTAGGAAACGCAATAGCATCCTTAATATTATCTAAACCACAAATCCAAGATATCAAACGTTCAACACCCATTCCAAATCCTGCATGCTGAACACTACCATACTTCCTTGTATCTAAATAAAATCCATAGTTTTCTAAATCTTCACCTTCAGCTTCCAACTTAGATTTTAACTTTTCTAAATCAACTTCTCTTTCAGAAGCGCCGATTATTTCACCATAACCTTCTGGAGCTAATAAATCAAAACCTAAAACTGTTTTAGGATTATCCGGATTTTCTTTCATGTAAAAAGCTTTAACTTCTTTAGGATAACAAGTTACAATTAAAGGAACATCATAATTTTTTACTAACTCATCTTCTTCAACAGTTCTCAAATCTTTGCCCCATTTAACATCCATTTTATTTTTCTTTTTTAAAATATCTAAAGCTTCAGTATAAGTCATTCTTACAAATGGTTTCTTAATTACTGGCTCTAACTTGGAAACATCTCTTTCAAGAATTTTTAATTCTTCTTTATTAACTTCTAAAACTTTTTTGAAAACAAATTTAATCAAATCTTCAGCATAATCTTGTAATTCAAGAAAACCTTCCCAAGCAACTTCCATTTCAGCATGCCAATATTCTGTTAAATGTCTTGAGGTCTTAGATTTTTCTGCTCTAAATGAAGGAGCTAAAGTATAAATCTTTTCTAAAGCAAATATAGCAGGCTCTGCATAAAGTTGCCAAGTTTGTGCTAAAAAAACTTCACTGCCAAAATAATTTAATTTAAATAAAGTTGAACCCCCTTCACATTGGATAGATTGAAACATTGGCGACTGATATTCATAAAATCCTTTGCCTCTAAAAAATCCATGTATAGCGCCAAAGATAGTACTTCTAACTTTCATAATAGCAGTCATCTTTCTACTCCTTAACCATAAGTGCCTGTTATCTGCTAAAAATTCTGTACTTTGATCTTTATTAATAGGGAATGGTTCTGCCATAGAAATCAAATTTAATTTTTTAACATTAACTTCAAAACCAGTTGGTGCTCTAGAATCTTCTTTAATTTCTCCCTCAATCTCAACAGCACTTTCAATTAATATTTTTTCTGCAATGTTCCATTCTGCTTCAGAAACAATATCTTTTTTTACAATACACTGCACAATGTTGCTTGAATCTCTTAATACAATAAATACAATTTGTTTGGACTTACGTTCTCTGTAAACCCATCCATGTAACTTCACTTTTCCTTCCCTTTTATCTAAAGCTTCTTGAATCGATATCATTGCAAAAACAAGAATTGAATGGATTATAAAAAGTTTGCTATAAAACAAATTTTAGCTTATTAAAAAAATTAATCAAAATATAGCTATAGCTACATTATAAAATTTTTAAAAAAATAAAAAAAATACCATGCATAGGCAGAGCAATACTAGAGATAATGTATTATTAGTAATTGCGAGCTGAACATGTCGCCGAAACTTCATGCTTACACTCCAATCCTATCAAACTTGTGTTCTTCAAGTATACTAAGTCTCTTTTTGAGGTACCTTTCATCCTTAGATGCTTTCAGGATTTATGGTTTGCTGCGTAGCTGCTCGGCCTGCCTTGACAGACAACCGATTGACCAGTGGCAACGATCCGCCGTTCCTCTCGTACTAGACGATCCTTCCTCTCAGACTTTTCCACATTTCCAGTAGATATCATACAAACTGTCTCACAACGTTCTTAACCCAGCTCACGAACCCTATATTATGGGCACAGACCACACATCAATTGTTTAATTTTACTCGTTTCTTTTTGTGTTCAACAAAATCAAACAATCCTAGGAACTCATAAGGCATATGAATAATCTTCATTAATTATCCTGTATAATATGATCATCATATTGTATTCATAACCTTGGGGTGTTCCATATAATTACAATATTTGTAAATAATTTGTGGCTGTTAACCCTTTTAATGGGTGAACACCCCCACCCTTGGACGCTTCTGCACGCCCAGGATAGGATGAGCCGACATCGAAGTAGCAAGCCGCGCCGTCGATATGAGCTCTAAGGCGCGACAACTCAGTTATCCCCGAGATAGCTTTTCTGTCATCTCTAGCCCCCATCAAGGAGGACATAGAGGTTCGCTAGACCAGACTTTCGTCCCTGCGTTCCGTGCTTTTTGGAACACAATCAAGCTGGCTTTTGCTCTTGCACTCTTCTTCCAATTTCTAAATGGAATGAGCCAACCTTTGGGCCCTACTGATATCTTTTCAGCAGGGTCCCGCCCCAGGCAAACTGCCTACCAATTGGTGTCCCTTACACAAGTAAGGTAAGTAATGTAAAGTTTGAAGGGTGGTATCTCACTTTCGTCTACACAGAACCTAGCGACTCTGCTTTAACAACTCCCACCTATACTGCACAACAAACCTCACACCACAACAACAAGCTGCAGTAAAGTTCTACGGGGTCTTCGCTTCCCACTGGAAATCTCTGGACTTCACACCAGAAAGTTATATTCGGAGGATTCTAGCTAGGGACAATAGGGATCTCGTTACACCATTCATGCAAGTCGTCAATTAAACGACAAGGTATTACGCTACCTTAAGAGAATTATAGTTATTCCCGCCGTTTACCAGCTCTTAGCCTCCTTGAAAAGAGGTTTGAAGTACTGGCACTGGGCAGATGTGGCAACCTATACGCACCATTGCTGGCTAGCAGGTTGCTTGGTTTTTGTTAAACAGTCGGACCCCCCTAGTTATTGCACCCTGTAATTGCAGTCATACGACTACAATCGCAGGGACTCCTTCTACCGAAGATACGGAGCTAATCTGTCGATTTCCCTTAGCTAGTTTATTCCCTCATACCTTAGGCTTCTCACCTAGGGGCACCAGTGCTGGTTCTTGGTATAGTTACCTTAGTTCCATTCTAACTCCCTTTTCACGGGCACCTGGCATCAACCAAACAGATTGTACAACCTGCTATTCTCAAGTTTAATCAATTTCTCACCATTACAGTACTCCATTGATTTGTCTTGATTAACACAACAGACGAGTTATGTTGATCTAGCCGAATGCGTTAGAAGTTAGACTTGCGTTGCCGCGCGTACTAAGGCAGTAAAGGAATATTAACCTTTTTCCCTTTCCCGTGAAACCAATTAGGAACACGGTTAGGACTAACTAACTCTTAGCTGACTGACATTGCTAAGAAACCCTAGCCCTTACGGTATCAGAGATTCTCACTCTGTCTAGATCCTACTATTACCAGGATTCTCATTTCCACAAGGTCCACGCATTCTCACGAACACGATTCAACCCTAGCGGAACGCCTACCTACCAGCAACAAGCATAGCTTGCTGTCTATAGTATCGGTAACTGATTTAGCCCCGTCCATTTTCAAAGCATGACACCTTGACAGGTGAGCTGTTACGCTTTCTTTAAAGGATTGCTGCTTCTGAGCATACCTCCCCGCTGTCTCTGCTGACAAACTTTTTCAGCCTTTGACACTTAATCAGTATTTTGGGACCTTAACTATAGTATGGGCTGTTCCCCACTAGCAACACAAGTTTACCCCAGTGCTGCCGTTTCCCGACTTCTACGATGTTGAAGCATTTGGAGTTGGACAGAAAAGTGAAGGATTTCTCCCCCGGGCTTCTCAATCCGTAGCTCTACCTCCCCAACTATCTCTGTCGAGACTAGACTTAGGCCTATTTCGGTAGGAACCAGCTATTACCGAGCTCGATTGGCTTTTCACCCCTAGTCGAAAATTAGAAGAACACATGCACGTAGCACCTCTTCAGGCCTCCATCCATTTCTGGACTTCACCTTACCCTCGACTAGATCGCTCGGTTTCGGGTCGTGCTCAAGTGACTAAAGGCGTTTTCACACCTCTCCCCTCATACAAGTATTGCGGGATATCGATTTCTCTATGGGTACATGCTTAATACACTTACCCTCGCCACTTAAACACACTCCCTGGCCCGTTATTCGAAACGTACGATAGAACACCTTAATGCCCTATCTATCTATTACCATTAGGTTTCAGGCTCTTTTGACTCCCTTTCACGGGTTCTTTTCAACGTTCCCTCACGGTACTATTCGCTATTGGACTTAGAACATATTTAAGGTTGGAAGTTGATGCCTCCCAATTTCACGCTACATATCCAAGTAACGCTACTCAGGAAATTGCTCAACCATTTCAGTTTACTTCTACGGGACTATCACCCTCTATAGTATTCCTTTCCAGGAAACTTCGAATCAACTTACTACGATCTAAACGCAATTCCTATAACACCACATCTTCCCTATATTTCTATAGGGTATTCGGTTTGCCTTTTGCCGCTTTGTCTCGCCGATACTCACGGCATCCTTATTAGTTTCTTTTCCTCTGGGTACTAAGATGCTTCAGTTCCCCAGGTTCCTGGCCCTTCCGGGCCGACATATCTTTCAATATGCCTTGAAGTCAAATTCAGGAATCTTCGGTTCAAAGGCTGCATGCACCTCGCCGAAGCATTTCGTCGCTTGCCACGCCCTTCTTCAGTGTTCTAAGCCAAGTCTTCCGCCTAATGGCTTTGTAGGTCTCTAGACTGCTCTGCCTATGCACGGTACCATGAACATATGAAAATATGATAATATACTTGACAAGATATTTCTTGCGAAGACATGATACCCTTCACAAACCACTCGCGTGATTCGCTGCATTAGATAATGGACTCGTCGGGAAATCCGATGGTTTTTTGATGAACCAATTTCGAACCCGAGGCCCCTGCCTTGCAAGGGCAGTGCTCTACCAGACTGAGCTACGAGCCCACCTTTTGTTTTTTAGTGATTGGACAAGATTCTAGCATATGTAGACAACAAGAAATACCCTTAATGAAAATAAATAGGAGGTGATCCATCCGCAGGTTCCCCTACGGATACCTTGTGACGACTTAACCCTTCTTACTGAACTTGGATTCGGTACAGGCAAATATCCTGTAACTCACCCGAGCCCTGCTCGAATGGTTTGACGGGCGGTGTGTGCAAGGCACAGGGACGTATTCACCGCTCGCTGATGACGAGCGATTACTAGGAATTCCGTCGTCATGAGGGTGAGTTGCAACCCTCAATCCGTACTAAGATAGAGTTTAGAGGATTAGCTTCTCCTTTCGGAGTTGCAGCCCATTGTCTCTACCATTGTTGCGCGCGTGTAGCCCAGGGCATTCGGGGCATACCACCTACCGTTGCCTACACCTTCCTCCTTGTTTCCAAGGCAGTCTTTGCAGTGTGCTCGATTGTTCCGGAGAACTCGGTCGCAACTGCAAATGTAGGTCTTGCTCGTTGCCAGACTTAACTGGACACCTTACGGCACGAGCTGACGGCGGCCATGCACCTCCTCTCGGCTTGTTAGGTAAGACCTTTAATCTGACCTTCATCCTGCCGTCGGCCCTGGTGAGGTTCACGGTGTAGAATCTGATTAAACCGCACGCCGCACTCCTTGTAGTGCGCCCCCGCCAATTCCTTTAAGTTTCGGTCTTGCGACTATACTTCCCAGGCGGTGAACTTAACGCCTTCGCTACGGCACTACAAAACCACGGAGGTTTTGTAACACATAGTTCACAGAGTTTACAGCTAGGACTACTCGGGTATCTAATCCGGATCGCTCCCCTAGCTTTCGTCCCTCACCGTCAGATTCGTTCTAGACAGACGCCTTCGCCACAGGTGGTCCTCCAAGGATTATCACATTTTACCGCTTCCCCTGGAATACCTCTGTCTCCTCCCGATCTCTAAACAAACAGTCTCTTTTGCCATTCGTTAAGTTAAGCTTAACAATTTCACAAAAGATTTACTTGTTCGGCTACGAACGCTTTAGGCCCAATAAACGTGATCTCCACTAGTGGCGCCGGTGTTACCGCGGCGGCTGGCACCGGTCTTGCCCACCACTTATTCGTCGAGGTTTTTACACTCAACAAAAGCCTACCTGTTGGTAAGCACTTAGGCTCCCCTTATCACACTTGCGTGTATTGTAAAGGTTTCCTGCCTGCTGCATCCCTTAGGACTAGGGCCCTTATCTCAGTGCCCTTCTCGGGGCTAGGACTTTCATCCCCCCTACGGATCATGGGCTTGGTGAGCCATTACCTCACCAACTACCTAATCCGCCGCCGACCTATCCTTACGCACCGAAGCTTTGAAGAAAAGTACATTCCAGTATCAATTCTCTATCCAGTATTAGCCTCAGTTTCCCAAGGTTATTCCAGACATAAGGGTAAGTTATCGACGTGTTACTGAGCATTCTGCCGGTGGCTCCGAAGAACCCCCAAGACTTGCATGGCTAAGTGGGAACCTAATAGCAGCGATCTCCCGCAGGATCAACGGGTATTGCTATAGCCTCAAAAAAAATTAACCAAAACTAAAGAGTTTCTAAAACATAAAGTTTTAGAGGTGTATTTCATAATTTGTGTCTACAAATTACGCCATCTTGTCCAACATCATACTTGATTAATTATAATCACGTACTCACTATATTTGAATGCTTATTTAAAATAAGCCTATAGTGTCTAGCACCAACCGAGTTGCCTCAGGTTAGCTCCTTTTCGGAATTTAGAAAATGCTAAACTTTAAAGTTTAAAAAAAGATATCATCATTTCAATCTTCTTTAGACAGTTCTAAAAATAAGTTATATATAAACCTTTTGTTTTGTGGCGGCTTTGTTTAGATTATTTGGTTTTCTATTATACTCTTTATAATTTGTTTAGTATCTTCTAGAGTTTTTATAGCTATGCAATCTACCCCTTCTTTTTTTACTGGTTCATCATTTCCGCCTTTGTATAAT
>JAHIMK010000108.1 GCA_018896675.1 Nanobdellota archaeon | reverse complement strand
CTTCGCCGCGCAGAATGACAGTAGGTTTTTTAGACATGGTTATTCTCCTTTGGGTAGAAAGCAAACAGGCTGCGCGAGCGATCGCTTGCGCAGCCTGCGTAATACAACAGTGGCTCACGCCTTTGCTATGGCGACGGATTATCGGGATTGGCGGGGACACTTAGCGGCATTATTACTTGAACAAGTCCGCCATCTATTACCCTGACCGGCGTATTGGCGCCGCCAAAGCCGATTGATGCCTTCGCCGCCTCAGTGCAGGAAATGGCGTCCAACAGGAAAGCCACGTTGACGCCCAGCCGAACAGCCTCGCCGGAAACATCTCCTTCCACATGGCTTTCGCTGCGACCAACCTGTGCAGCTTCTGCCTCCAGATGTATCTTCCCGGAGTCGCCATTGCCATTACCGGGCGCGATCCGCAGCCGCAGCGCGTTGCCGCCCTCGCGGGCGACAACCAGCGCCTGCCGGCAGGCGGCGACCAGCGCATCCCTGTTCACCGAGACCGTTGTTGGCGTCGGCACACCAAGGATCGCTGTCACATCCGGGTAGTTTCCGTCAATCACCTGGGCTGCTACCCGAACGCCGCTGGCGGCGAAGATCACCTGGTTGGCAGCAAACCAGATACTGACATCCGCATCATCCGGTACAGACTTCGCCAGGATATTCAACGCCCTGACTGGAACAACCGCCTTCGCGCCAGGCAGCACGACATTGGCCTCCACCTGCCGGCGGGAAAGGCGAAAACCGTCCGCAGCCGTCAGGGTCAGATTGTTGCCATCGGAGGCTTCCAGCAAAACGCCCGCAAGAATAGGACGACTCTCATCCCTCGACGTTGCAAAGGCCGTCTGCCGGATCGCTTTTTTGAGCGCCGCCGCCGTAACCCTAACAGACGGCGACCCCACGGCCTCCGGGAATGGAGGAAACTCGTTCGCATCTATCCCCTTGATTTTGGTGTGGCTGTCCCCGCAGCTCACCAGCAGGGTTTGCGTCTCACTGCCGTCTCGCACCGGCGTGCCGCCGTTGTTCGCGGCACGAACGGTGTCCAATTCCAGGCTAACGCTCTCGCCGCCGGGCAGCGTTGCGACCAGATCGGCGAATGTGCGCGCTGGCACGGAGATTGACCCCGCTTTTTCGATGTGCGCCGGCTCAATAGAGCAGGCAACGCTCATCTCAAGATCGGTAGCGTAGAGCCGAAGCCGGTCATCTTCCACGGCAAGCAGCACATTCGCCAGCACTGGCAAGACTTTGCTCCGTACCGCAGCGGAAACGAGGTTCAGTCCGCCGCTCAGATCATTTTGTTTGACTTGGATTTTCATGATTTATCTCCTTGTGTTATGGTTTGAAATAAGTCAGTCCCGGCCTTGGCATAATGGTTGCCGACTGCGCAACCATAAATGCCATTCATGGCATCGCCAAGTCCGGGACCGTTATTGTTGTTCGGGCGCTAAAACAGCCGTCCAACCTTTCGGCTGGACGGCCGTTAGGGCTAAATTCAATCAAGAGGCTGAAAGCCCATCAGAGCTACCGCGAATGGCTTTCGGATCGGCCTGTCGCCACCGGGAAGCTCCCAGATCACATCCCCGATGCTGGTAGAGCGCGCTTCAACCGAACTGAACAGACACAGAACATCGTCCCATTCAGTCCACACACAATCGTCGTTCTGCGAATTACGGTAGGCGTCTTCCAGAGACGCAGCAGTAATCACGGCGATGGGGGTGTAATCACGCGGCCAGCCCAGTTCGCTCGGCTTCTTCGGCAGCGCCGGCCTGCCCCAGACTGCGGTGCGGTGATAGATCACGTAGTAATTCACGCGACCTCCTCAACGCCCAGTGCAGCGAGATACCGCTGCACTTCATCGGCGCGGCTTAGAGGCTGTTCTTCCCGGTTTGATCCGCAAACCAGGCAGACATCGTGATTGTTTGGGTGAACGTAGCTCTGCTTGCATTCGCAGTCCCAGTAGCCGAGGGCGAATTGTACGTCCCCGCAGCCACACGGAGACAGCTTCGGCAACACCCCCTCTCCCCAGCACAGGCCGCAGCGGACTTTGGCCTGCTCTCCCCAGCCTTCTTCCTGTATAAATTCAGGGGCAGGGATGGACTCAGTGCCGCTACCCTTGCACTTGGGACAGAG
>JAHIMK010000118.1 GCA_018896675.1 Nanobdellota archaeon | reverse complement strand
GATCGATATGAAAAAACCGTGGCAAAGGGTAATGACTACTATTATCGGTCGCCCAGATGATAAAACACAGTGTGACCCTAATTCATGGGAAAAATGGTATTATAAAGGTTGTGATTTTTTCGGATATTCGTTTGGTACTCCACCCGATTTCAGACCGCATCCATTACATTTTTATAATGATTCAATAATAGTAAAAAACGCTTTTCACAAGATACGGGATTTGACAAAATGAATCTTTGTTATTATTTGGGATATACTCTATGGATCCGGTTAATTTGTTAACTACCGAATTCTTTTTAGCCCAGGATAAGCTGATAGACGAAATTTCTACTACAGTATTGATGGAAATCTTATGATAAGCATCTACTTTTCTTTTTATTCCGCCAGAAATACTACATGCGTAAGCTTGTAGATGGAGGCGCCCCGCTGAAAGCGGGCAGGCAAAGCCTGAAGCAGTAAATCCTATGGGCGTAAGCCCATAGAAATTTATTCTGAGACAAAAAATGTCCTTCACTGAGGTATAAGGAGAAGGTATCTCAAATTCTCTAAATAAAGACCTTTTCTCCTTTATTGCTCTTTCAAATCTTAGAATAGGGATCTCCTTGGTAGTGCTGTGGACGTGATGGTTATTATATCTATCTAACGTGAGTTTATTATAAAATATAATCCAACCTCGAAAAACCCTGTATTTATAAGGGTTTTAAGAGAATACTAGTTGTATACACCAACACCATTAAACTTTGGACGATTATTGTGTAAATCCTTGATCTCAAGTGCTTCCATTAATGTATTTTCCATAGAAGACATTTCTTCTAACTTATATATAGCTTTAACTGCACCTGGTGTTTTTGACTCTTCCAGTATTGTAGAAAGCCTTATATTATTTAGAGTATCAAATAGTGTATCTAATGTTCCATTAAATTGAGTGGAAAGCCTTACCTTGCGCCACGTGATTGCAGCTAAAAGATAGCCTAAAACGCAGATAAACATATGAACCCGTATCTTGTGATCCGTCCAATGGAACTGTGGTGTTATTGTCAGGTGATATGGGTTCTTTAGGTTCTTAAAAGCATTCTCTATTTTTGATTGGCCATGGTAAGCTCCAATAATTGAAGCAGTGCTCCAATTGTGCCTGTTTGTCATTATAATCCTAAATCCTAGACTGTCTTCTATCTTTTTTAGTAATTTGTAATTTATATAAAACTCTAATATAAATTTTCCATCCGATATCTCTTCAAGTGACCAGTTGATTATATTTTTTACATATTGTCCTTTTATTATACCAGCTATTTTCTCCTCTAATTTGCCCCGGTCTCTTTTTTTTGCTCTTGGATTTTTTATACTTATTTTTAATTCTTCTAAATTTTCCTCTATCTTTGCAAGAGACTGATAAATCCCTCTTATCCTGCCAGCTTTTAGCTTGGAGGATATAAAAACAATTACAGTCCTTTTCTCTCCCCAAATTACTTGCTTGTCTCTATAGAACTTTAAGATGCTACCATCAATATTTACCTCTTTAAAGCTACCTTTAGCATCTTCTATGAGTTTTTTGTGATGATAGGGTGTAAGCGCTCCGACATAGGATAGTTTCAACTTTTCTAAGGTAGCCAGATTCCGTTTGGAATTGTTTCCACGGTCAAAAACTATTGTATGCCTGCCCGGGTCCAGCCCTAACTTTTCTAATCTTTCCTTTACCTTTGCTATAACTTTTCTAAAAACTACCGTATCGGCTATATTGCCATTATAGCTAAGATGAAAAAGCGGTATCATATAAGCTTTTGTAACCACCATGGCAAGTCCGATTTGTCTAAGATCATGACGCTTTTGTTTGTTTCTGCCACGTCTTGCGATAGTAGACTTTACATTTGTGCTGTCTATATAGGTAAAAAAATTAGTAGTATCAAAAAACAGGCTGTCACTTTCAATACCATATATTTTAAAGACATTATTTAGGATGTCGGCCTCAATTTTGGGAATTTTATCTACTGGGAGTGCGTCCATCATATCCCAGAAATGCTGGCTGTCTATCTTAGATAGGCTGCATCTTAGAAGATACTGCAAGGTGGTAGTCTTTGCCCAACTTAGCCATCCTCTTTTGCTGGTAGGCATGCAGACTCTGCCAATAGCTG
>JAHIMK010000004.1 GCA_018896675.1 Nanobdellota archaeon | reverse complement strand
TCTGTAATAAGCTTGTCTTTGGGAGAAAGTGGTTCTAAGCATGATTTCCATTGTATATATGCTGCTGAAAAAACAAGTGTGGATACTGCAACGAGTAATGGAATAAATGTTGTAATCTCTGCCGGCAATGAAGACTATACTGATGGAATAAGTACACCTGCCTGCATTGAAAATGCAACTTCAGTTGGAAATATCAATGATGCTGGAAGTTTTACTGACAATAGAGGAAATATATTGGATCTAGTTGCTCCAGGAGTAAGCATTACAGCAACAGATTATGACGGAACACATGTTACTTATAGTGGAACTTCAATGTCTGCTCCGCATGTATCGGGAACAATAGCATTAATGAAACAATATTTCAAATTAAAATACAACCGAACATTAAAACCTGATGAAGTCAAGCATAACTTGAAATACAACGGCGACTGGCTATATGATTCTGGAAGCAAAAATTATTTTCCCAGGATAAATGCCTTCAACTCAGTTAATGCAAAAGGCATAATCCCTACAACTGTTGGAGCAAAACCTTTCTACAGCCTAACACCTAATCCTCACAACGAATCTTGCTTGTCCCTTCTTAATGATGGAGAAAGTTGCAATATTACTTGGATTGTTGAGGCAACAGGAGATGAAAATAATACTTATGAGTTCTTCGTAATATTTGAAATGGATTACAGGCAGAACTGGTCTGACAAAGTAAACATAACAATAGCTTATAGCGTCAATCTTATTTCTCCTACCAATAATTTGTACACATCACAGAATTCATTGAATTTCAATTGCAGCAGTTTTTATAACAATGGGCTAAATAACATAAGCCTTTATGGAAATTTTAATGGAACATGGCTTCTTAATTCTAGCAATGAAGTAAGTGGCACATCCAATATAAGTAATTGGACATTAAATATTGGTGAAGGAAATTATTTATGGAACTGCAAGGTATGCGATGCATGGAATAACTGCAACTTTGCACAACAAAATTATAGCTTTAAAATAGACAATACTAAGCCCGGATTTGAATCACTGAATTACAGCAACATAATAGAACTAGGTTCTTCGCAATATATTACAATAAACATAACTGAAAACAGAATAAATTACGTGAATATCTCTTATCTTGGATTAAATCAAACCATGTACAATTATAGTAATATTTACTTTTTCAACTTTACACCTAGATTAATAGGACAAATAGATTTTACTATATATGCCCTTGATATAGTGGACAACCTGAATTCTACAAACGCATCATTCATAGTAAATGACAGCACTGATAAACCTTTGATAAAATCTATAACTGAATTGGAGGAAACCCTACATCAAAATGAGATGCAAATAATAACTACTTTAATTTATGATAAAGAGCCATTAACTGTAAATTTGAATTTTAACGGATCTAATGTTACAATGATAAATGTAAGTAGCTATAATTTCACTTATAGTTGGAATGTGATGCAATGTGGGTTAGTAGATTATTATATCTATGCCAACAACAGCAACTTTTCAAACAATGCAAACGGCAGTTTCACTATAGATTTATGTTGTGGGAATAATTTATGTGAAACTGGAGAAAGCTGCTCGTCATGTGCAAATGACTGTGGAACCTGCCCAACAACAACTAGTTCTGGTGGAGGAAGCGGTGGTGGCAAGACAGTAACCCCCAAAGATGTAACTAGCTTTGTGATAGCTAAGACCTCTCCTTCAAACCCTATTAATCTAGAAATCAAAAATGAATATCTGCCAATAAATTCATTAAAAATAGAAGTTAATAAAGAAATTAATCAGGCAAAAGTCAAAGTAAGCGGAGTAAACAATTTGCCAGAAGGAATAAATGAGTATAACAAAAAAGTGTACAAGTACTTAGAAATAACAACTGAAAAAATAACTGATGCAGATATAAAAAATGCAAAAGTTGAATTTATGGTAGATAATGACTGGCTTGCCAATAATAATATTCAAAGAGACAGGATTGCATTTTTCCGTTACAAAGACGGATGGACAGAACAAAAAACAGAATATCTCATGACTATAAACAATAAACATTACTTCTCAGCTGAAGTGTCTGGATTTTCAATATTTGCAATAGCAGAGAAACCAAATGAAATCGTGAAGGAAAAACCTGTTGAAGCTAATAATGAAACAAGCATTACAGGCGCAGCAATCCTTAAAGAAGAAGTTCCAAAGGAAGAGTTTTGGAACAAAAAGTTTACAATAAAATTATTTTTAATAATAACTTTAATTTATATATCAAGCATAGCACATTTTATTGTGAATAAAAGAAAAATTAAATTATAATCCTTTCCATTCTTCTTGAGCTCTTGCATACCTTTCCATAGTACCTGTATCCATCCATTGACCTGTGAAAGAATACCCTAACAAATTTTTTTCTGCCGCTATTTTTGGAAAGATTTGTTTTTCAATCATTGCAAAGCCTTCAGGGACCATATCAATAACTTCTGGTTCTAAAATATATAATCCTGCATTGATTAAATTAGAAGGAGGATTTTGAGGCTTTTCTAAAAATTCCATTATCCAATTGCCTTGCAACTTTGCAACACCATATAATGAAGGATCTGGAACAGTTGTTAAAGCAATTGTTGCTTTAGCATTTTTTTCTTTATGAAACAAGAACATGTCCATTAAATCAATATTTTTTAATTCATCTGCATTGCACATAACAAAAGTTTCAGTCAAATATTTTTTAGCTAATCTTAAAGGTCCGGCAGTTCCTAAGGGCTCATTTTCTTCAATATAAATTATTTTAACTCCAAACCTGCTACCATCTCCAAAATATTCTTTAATTTTATCTCCCTTATATCCAATAGAAAGATAAATCTCGGCAATACCATGTCTTTTCATCAAGTCAATTGCATGCTGCAAAATAGGCTTACCTTGTAAGGGTACCATTGGTTTAGGCATTTCATTTGTTATTGGTTTTAATCTTTCACCTTTGCCGCCTGCAAGAATCAAAGCTTTGTTTAAACTTTTATCTCTTAATGCTCTCATCAATAATAATTCAACAGCATGACTTCTGTTTTTAATTTTATAACCATCGATAGTAGTATCTATTTTATCAAGAATAGAAGATTCAATTGTGAAGGTGGCTCTTTCTTTCATTTTAGAAGAAGATTGCTATATAATATATAAAGATTATGCAATTTTTTAATAAAAATATATAAAGCCTTAGTGATTTCCTTGTTTTTATGAGTTTGAAAAAACTTCTTGCTGGTTTAGGGCTTGTAACTTTTTCTTTAGGATGCCATAATATCAAACCAACTCCTGATATAAAACCTGAAAAAGAAGTTGTTACTGTTATTGATCATTATGTAAAACATGATACTGATTTAAAGTGTAAAGATGTTGCCAAGGTTACAAATAAAGGATTTGAATTTTATGCTTGCGAATCTGATTTAAATCAAGAATTAATATCGGAATTTGAATTTATTGCTGATGTAAAAAGTTTAGGCATGAAAACATTTGATTTAGTAAAATCCAAAAATTATATGGTTTACAAAAATAAAATAAACGAAAACCCTAAAACTAATTATTGGCTTTATGTTACTGGTAAATTTTTTATTCCTCAAAAAAGAGATAATTATATATTCATTAAAGAAGAAGGATGGCATGTTGATGACATAGACAAATATGCCTTGCTTATTTCCAAAGTTGATGATTTAAAAGATGAAAAATATTATTATTATAGAAGAGGATATGATGTTTTTTATAGAAAAATTACAGACTTTGCAGGAAACTGTGATATAACTCCAGAATTTATTAAAAGAAAATTATTACATAAAGTAAATACTATTTTGCATGAAGATTTACATATGACTGTCCTTAAAAAAGATTGGAATCCTAATTTAGAAGAAAGTGTAGCCTGTTTAATTGGAAATATTGGCACCATACAATATGCTAAAGAACATTTTGGTGAAAATTCTAAAGAATATGTTCTGTCAAAACTTAATTTACAGTTTAAATTAGATTTAGCAGAACATTTAATTTTCTTAAATAAACAATTAATTGGACTGTATTCAAAAAAATTAAATTATGAAGAAAAATTAAAGAAAAAGAAGGAGATTTTTAAGAATTCAAGTTTTATGAAAAATAATGCTGATTTATGGGACTCTATTCCTTACAATAAAAATTTTCCATTGTTATATAAAGTTCATAAAAAATATTCAGATATAGAAGAATTGATAAAAATATTAAATAAAATTCCTAAAGAAGAAAAAGAAGGAATTGAATATTTAAAAAAAATTATTTCTGAAGATACTCCTTAAATTCCTCTAATGCATATTCTATCTTTGTAATACCAGCATTGCTTTCTGAAGTCAGTTTAATTATTCCTACAATTTCTGGGTTGCCATCCCTAAATGCTATAACTGGTCCGCCAGAATATCCATGAGCAACAGGGATATTCAAATTGAAAATTGTTGAGTCGTAAGGAACTTTTTTATTGGCATAGATAGCCTGGCTCAAACTTATTCCTAAACCTAAGGGATCGCCGATAAAATAAAGAAAGTCTCCCTTTTTCAATTCATCAGCCTTTCCAAATTTAAAATCATAAGATTTCAAAGTATGCTTACTTTTAACTTTTAATAAAGCTACATCATACTTCTCGCTCTGCTTCACCAGCTCAATGAAGGCAAAGTTTTTTTCACTTCCCAAAATCATTATTTGTTTCTCTAAAGTTTGTCCATTTGGAAAGTTATAAATCATCTTAAGATTAACAATATGCTTGGCAGTCAATATATAGCCATTATCCAATAAAATCCCAGCACCTTTCGTAATAATCGGAGCCTTTATTTCATTGCCATGTTTATCTTTAAGAAAATTAAAAATCTGGATCTCATACACTGCCCCGGCTAAATCCTCCAGATTAAACTGTGTGCCATCAATGCATCTCTTATCATAATCATATTCTTTATCAAAACAACAACTAAACTTTTGTTTATACTTTTCTAATTCTTGTTCTAGATTCCATGCTCTTAACTCAGATTGAAATGCTTGAATACTGGCATAGTCCTTGGCTGATTGTACTTGTTCTTTTACATAATCTTTTGATACACAACCAGAAGTTAGTAAAAGAGCTAAACCTGTTAAAAGTCCTTTTTTAATCATTTTAAACTAAAAATATAATAAGAGTTTATATATTTTTATGAAAAAAATAAAGAAAATAGCTACTATCTTCTTAGTAGCATCCTAATAAAGAATAAAGCAATAATTACCAAAACTGCATCTCCTATGAACCAAAACAATTTGCTTTTGTCACTAAAAATGTTACTTAACCAAGCCACATCCAATTCTTCAACGCCAGTATTTAATGTTCCTTCTTCTATTTCAATGTTAAGCATTTTTGACTGCAATAAAGCATCGCCATTCCTTAAATTAACTCTTAAGTTATGGGTGCCTTCAGCAACATTGCCTAACAATTCCATGTAAACATATGCATGGTATACTTCCCTACCATTAAGAATTTCAGGAACTTCTACGCCAATTACATTAGCCCAACCAGATTCTTCTTTAACATCTAATGTGAAAGAAGCTTGACTTCCACCAATATTTTCAATTTTTAATGGAATTACAAACTTCTTTTGCCTTGGTTTTACTATAATTGTTTGTTCTACTAGAGTTAAAACAATTCTAGCTTCTGTTAGCTCTTTTACTGAGCATACAGAATCATCAACTACTAACTTAATGTAATCTGAATTAAGCTCATTGTTACCGTAATTAACATAAGCTTGTAAAAAATACTCGCCAGATTTAACGGCTGGAACTTCAAATTCAAACCTTACACCATAACTGCTATCAATATCATCATACTCATCTAAGTCAAATCTTTCTGATCTTAGGTCAACCCCTAAGTCTCTGCTTTTTAACAAGATGTAAACATCTTCTTGATCATCTGTACCAATGTTTTCTACTTCAACATCAACATATACAAAATCTCTACAAGAGTATGTATCTTTATCAAGTTCAATACTTTTAACGATAATGTTATCGTCGCCTCTCTCAATTACTATCTTAACTCTATCAAAGATACAATGTTCATCTTCATCGCCAGCCTCATAAGCTTTGGCATACAAGAAATATTCATCATCTTCATCCAAATCAGAAGTTGGTATTTTTAACTTTAAATCATAAGTGTCATGATCGCCATCATTAATTTCTTCTTCTTCTGAAGTTACTGAAGCAACTTCTTCATTTTCATCAATATTATAAAGTATTAATTTTACAACAACATCCAAATCTTTAGAATATTTATTGTCAACTCGGACCTCTACCTGCATAGTTTCGCCAGGGCTAAATTCTTCATTATTATCTGGCTCTTGTAAAGATATTTCTAAGTTTCCCACAATACCATACTTACAAATTTTTGGTTGTACTTCAACAGTCAAATCAATCTTTTTTTCTAAATCTCCTGATTTAACTTTAATCTTACCTGAATATACTTCTTCATCAACACTATTGTCAACATCAGCTGTAACAATTACCACTACACTTTGTCCTGGAAGTAATGGGTCTACTGCAGAAAAGTATATGTTAATTGGATCATAATCATCATCTACAAAGTTGCCTTCTGTATCCAAATCAAATATTAAATTTGAACTTCCGGTATTTGTTATTGTAAACCTAGCTTCTCCTTCATCATTTGGTTGAGAAGTAATTTTTAAACTGCTTGTAGATAAATCAAAATTCCTTGCCTCAGTTACAGTAACTGAATAATTAACCTTGTCAGCATTTAAAGGGTCGTTAATATCAATAGTTCTTAATTCTCCAGTATAAACCCCTACTGGGACTGAAGGAATAGTTAAAGCAAATGAACTTTGCCGTGTAGTGCTTTTTAGTAAGTTTGTTATACTATTTATTACTGGTGCTGGAATAGTTTCTACACCACCAACTAAAACTAAATTTGAACTAATTACTTGAATTTCATTAATAGTATCATTACCTATATTTTCTACTTCAAACATAACAGTAACCAAATCATTTGGATTACCAGATACTGATGAAACACTATTTAATTGCAAATAACTATCATGGAATATTACTACGCCAGAAACCTGCACAATAGATAAAATCATAATTGCCAACATGCATAATAATGCCTTAATTTTCATTTTTTGCCCTCCGAAAAGCTTTCTAGGTTTATCATTCCGTAGTTATTAAATCGGCCTTTATAAATGTTTGGGTGGTTTGGTCTATGTAGAAATTAAAAAGAAAAAAAGACAGTTTAAGCCTTTATTTTATATAAATCTAAGAAACATGTCTCTGAAACACCAAGACCCTCAAAATGCCTAATAGTTGCTAAGAGGCTATTATCAGGACTAAGTACAGGCAATAATAATCTCTCTTCTTTTTTTAACTTTAACTTTGATTTTTTAGATAATTCATTTAGAAAATCAAGATCAAGTTTTTTAAGTTCTTTTTGTTTTATATATGAATAATTATCTATCTCTTCTTTCTTACAATAATCCAAATAGGCACAATCTAAAATACTCAAATCTTTCTGTTTTAATAAAGAAACTGATCTTGAAATACCATCCTTTCTAAAACCTAATTTTATTTTCTCTTTATTTAATTTAAATGATTTTAATGGATGATAACCATAAAAAGGATAACTGCCTAAAGTTATTAAATATGATCCTGTAATATCAAAAAAAGCGTCTTTAATAGTATAATGGTCTCCTATAATCACTTCATCTTTCAAAGATAATTTTTTACCTATTTTAAACAAATTAACTAAACTATTAAAGCCACGATCTATTGAAGCTACTGCCAATAATTTTCCATCAGGACTAAAAGTTAAAGATTGTGGTGCAATCCTTTCTTCCCTTATCTTATTGAAATTAAAATCTGCAACTTTTTCTAAAGTTATTTTATTCTCCATTTATATTCCTCCTTAAAATTTTAAAGTTAGAAATCTAATACCCCTATATAAATTTATTTATTATTTTAAATATATAACCACTTTTTAGCAAGAAAAAGCATAAGTTATTTAAATCAGCTGTTAATTGAGAAAGCATATGTGGGGCATAATAGCATTATTAATATTTGCAGCAATTATTATTCTTTTGCAATTAGCTAATGTACTAGTCCCTATAGCATTATTGTTTGGCGCTGTTGTGTTTCTAGTAATATTTTTCAAATTCTTTGTTAAAAAGTTTGAGCCTTACGAATCTGCATTAATTTACAGGTTTGGCAGATTTCATAGAGCTTCACCTTCTGGATGGACTATTTTAATACCTGGTATGGAAAGGATTGGGGCTGTTGTCGATTTAAGAGAACAAAGGCAAGATATTGAAATTCCAATCATATCTCAAGAAGGTTTGGAGATAAATTTAGGAACTATAGCTTATTTTTATGTTACTAATGCTGTTAAATCTGTATTACACATTCAAAATTACAAAGAAGCCTTAGTTGAACTAATTAGAAGCAGAGTTAGAGATTTAGCAGGAGAATTTACTTTTACTCAATTAGTTATTAATATTGAAGATATTTCTGATGCTTTAAGAAAACAGGTTGCTTCTGTTACTGAAAATTGGGGTCTAGAAATTACAACTTTTGAAATTGCAAAGTTAGATCCTCCTGAAGAAATAATGGATGCATTAAGAGGTAAGAGAGTTGCACAAGAAGAGCTTGAAGCCAAAAGATTCATGGCAGAAGCTAGAAGAATTATTACAGCTGCATTAGGTGAAGGAACAAAAACATTTGATGATAAAACTACCACTTACCTATATATCAAAGCTTTAGAAAACATGAAGTCATCTAAGATGATGATTCCTACAGAGTTTATGGACATTGTTAAGCCGGGTGGCAGTCAAGGCAACTTAGCCAAAGGCATGATTGCCGGAACTACATTCAATAAGGCATTGAACATGATTGGGCAAGAAATAATGCAGGAAGAATCTATTGGCAAGAGAGAGATTGAAGAAATAGTAGATAATAATAATAATAATAATGAAAAGGATGATGAAGAGAAATTTGTTGCAGGTGATAGTGCAGATGGTACTATTGATGGTAGTGTAGATAGTGATAATAATACTAATGAATCTGAAGATTATTATAAAAATAATTAAAACATACTTCTAAAGCCTTTTTGTAAAAACCAAAACGCAAATACAAATGTAAAGATTGGAAAGTAACCTAAGAAAGCTAGAATTGTAAAAATTACAGCAACTAAATCTACAATGCTTGAAGGATCTTTAATGTAATAGATTGCCTTGATTAAAATAGGTAAGGCAAAGATTAATACTGAAAATGGAAAGATATTCCAATATAAGAATAGTAAGTTTATTCCTAATGCTAAATCCAGTAATCCATATATTTTTACTAACATATTTTTGATTTAAGATAATTGTTTTATAAAGTTTGTTATAGAGGCTTTCATTATTTTGTTTGTATTGTTTTTGGTAGAAGAAATTCTTTGTTAAGCAGAGGCAAGTGTTATTGAATTATACTTAATAGATGTTCATATTCAATTTTTTGTGACCTAGATGATAAGAACGCTTACACTAAAAGACTACTTTTTGACTGGTGCCTTTCCAAGAATCTTCTATCCAAGGTTTTTTAGGAATATATGCCATATCCCTACACAAATTATAATTTCTATTTTATTTTTCTTAATGATAGAATCTAAATTTTTTGGAAGTTTTCCATGCGGATTTCCTATCGCTAAAATCTTCATAATTGTTTTAATAGAAGAGATTTTATATAATTAATGAAATTACCAATTTTCTTTTTTAGAAAATAAAATCAATTTTTAAAATGCTAATTTTAGAAAAGGGGTAAACTCAAGGTCGCTGTAAATATCCAAGTGAACCTCTAACCACAGAAACAATATTTTCTTTTGGTGGGTCATTAATAGAATTCAATGTTTCTAATGCTATCCGTAATTCTTCAGAAACATAATCTCCTACAACATCTTGTTTTTTTTTAGGATAATTTCCCAATGCCCTCATAATTTAAATATTAACTTCAACTGCTTTTTTGCTTTTAAAATCCCAGAAAGTGTTGCAACACCCTGTTCTGTAAAAATATAAGGTAATTGAGTAGAATATTTTAATGATTTAAAGTAGTCTCAATTTGTGACCAGTTCAGTTTTTGAAGTCTACAATTTATTCTAAAAAGAAAAATGTTAACAGATGGATACAGAAAATTCTTCCAATTTATGTGTGATAACTGTAAAGATAAATAGTTATTTCAACAACATCTTAATCTTATTTGCAAAATCAACTGCTTCTTCCTTGATCTGCTCAGCTAATTTCTTCTCAAATATTTCATGAATATCATAACACGCTTTTTCTCTTAATTCCTTTGAAACACCAAGAATTTCAATATCTTCTCTGTCTAAAGAACTAGCGATTAATTCAACATCTTCTTTTTCAAGTGCTTTCTGCAAATGGTAATGATGGTAAATCAGAAAAGCCAAAGTTGCAGAATGATTTTTTGAAGTAAATCCTTCTTTACTTATTAAAGCCAAAGCGGCATGATAAATTGCGTAGTAATAAATACTGATTACCCAATCATAAAAATTATCGCCACCAAAAACTTCTGGAATTTCATTCTTATGCTTTTCAATAATCCAATTGGCAAAAGTTAAGTTATGATCTGTTCTTCTTAAGTGTAATCTTGATTCATTAGAACTTTTCTTAAGTATCTTTTTCTTGATATACCTATCTAGCCAAAATTTACATTCTTTCTTGTCTTTTAACCAAATCTTCCAATTAGGCTTCTTCATCAATTAATTGCCTCCACCATTCAATTCCAATTAAAATTATCTTGTCTTTCTTAAGCTTTTTGAAAAATTCCTTAGTTAAATTGTGGAATGATTCTTTGAATTCTTGATAACTAAGATAAACGGGATTTAATTGTGTATTGGTTTTCATGCTAATTTTCTTTGCAGTATTTTCAATCTTCTTAGAATCCTCAATCTTCTGAAAAACTAACATAATGTCAATATCTGAGTTCTTTGTATAAGTGCTACTTGCATAAGAACCAAAAATAACAGCAATTATTGGCTTTTCATCTAATTCTTTTAAGAAATCATTTACAGATAATCTTACTTTTGGTGGGAGTCTCTCAAATCTGGAATGTTCAACAGAGCCAAGTGCTGAACTAAGCATTTCTTTTGAATAATCCAAGAAATAATTAATCTGATTACCTACATTTTTCTGTTTAATTAATTTATTTATTTTTTTAAGTCCGTAATCTATAGATGGCATTCCTAATTTGAGTTGCTTGGAAAGTTTTCTCTTATGAATCCCGGGATTAAGATATATTTGTTCCAAAATCCTAATTTCTGTCTTGTCATACATATTATATCACTTGTCATAGAGAAGATGTCAATAATATATAAAGCTTTGCATTTTATTAATTGAAAATGGAAATTTTATTGAAATTAACATACATTAAGCTCAATAACACTTACCTCTGCCATCAAATAACCTACTCAACAAAAAACAAACTAAACAATAACAAAGAAAGTTTCTAAAACTATGTTAAATTCTTTAAGCTTAAATATTATTAAAATCCAGTAAACCATATATTTTTACTAACATATTTTTAATTGAAAAATAGCTATTTTATAAAGTTTATCAATTAATTTAATATATACTATTTACTTTACTACGATTTATGAAACCTTCAATTGAAAATGTTGTTTACCACCTTTCTTCAAGCAAGACAAAACCTAATAAAATAATGAAGGAGAAAATTCTTCCTTTTTTGCAAGAAAAACAGGTTAGAACAGTTTTAGATTATGGCTGTGGTAAATTCTTAAGAGATTCTTTATTTTTGGCTGAACAAGGATTTAAAGTTGATGCTGTTGATTTAGAAGAGCAAGTTGAAAGAATTGATGTTGAAAAAGTAAAGAAAGTAAATAATGTTTCTACAGAGATTTTAAGAAATAATTATGATGCTGCCATGTTAAATTTTGTTATTCAAGTTTTGCCAACTGAAAAACAAAGGCAAGAAGTTTTTAAAAAAGTTTATAATGCAATTAAAGAAAGTGGTTACTTTATTTTATCTTTAAGAAACTCTTATGACATAAACAAATATGTTAGGCCTAAAGGCATTCCTTTCAAAGACGGATATTTAATGAAAAAGAGCAATACTTTTGTAAAAGCTTATGAAAGAGAAGAGATACAAGAAATGTTAAATTCTTTAAAATTAAATATTATCAAAATTCATAAAACTTGTGATTCATATATATCTATAAGTCAAAAATAATTTATTATAGAAGCTTTCATTAATTGCTTTGTCTTTCTTTTATATCAACAACTAGCTTTGTTAGCTAAGGCAAATACATAAGGCAAATATTTTTTATGTTTACCTCTTTTTATTTCTAAGGTCGCATTTTGCAATCTTAAATCTCCTTTAATCTTTAAGGTTCCAATTTGGAATCTTAAAGAAGGTTCATTACTTGAAGTCGCATTTTACGACATCAAGTCTTCTGCTTCTAAAGCCACATTTTGTGACCTTAAAGATTGTTTGGCTCTTGAAGTACCATTTTGACACCTCAAGTTTTCAACTTCTTCTTTTGTTAATTGGAACATAAAATCTTCCGATAATAAAAATTAAATAACCTTGCCCCTGCCAATAAACAACAATTAATCCAATCAAAATCAAACTAAACAATAACAAAGAAAGCTTCTAAAACTAAAAAATAAGTTCTCGAAAAGTTTATATATATTCAAACTAACTTAGTATTTATTAAAAAGAGGAATACTTATGACAAAAAAAAGTTCTATGAAACATCCAAAAATGAAAGAAGGCCAATTAGTAAAAGGCAATCTAATGTTAGATAAGCTTGTTGGCGCATTGATTGAGAATAATATTGCATTACAACACAAGCTCTCAGATTTAATTCTTGATATGAAAGACCTTAGCTCAAATGTTAAAAATATGGTCAAACTGTTTACAGAAGCAGGCGAACATATAAAGAAAGGCAAGTATGAAGACCCATTAATTAACAAGCTGGATGATTTGCTTGAACAAAACAAGAATATCGCAAAGGGCCTATTATTGCTTGAGAAGTTTGTTAGAGAAAAATCTGTAGTGCACACTTCTTTTCCTAAACCTTTCGGCGAACGTTAAGGATCTTAAGTATTAAAAAAATGTCAACGAAATTTATATTTGATAGAGTGCAAAAGGAAAGAGAAGAAACAATTGAAGAAATATTCAGGCAAGTAAGAAAAGACCCTTTCCCTGATCCTAAGACTACAATTCTTGCAAATTTTGTTGAAGCCATGTTTCAAGTGCATCAAAAAAAACATAAGCCCCTAAAACAGGAAGAAGATGTTTCTTCTAAATTTGAACATATGCGTCATCCCATTATGATATCAAAGATAAGACCCTTGCCTATAGCTCCTAAACCTCCTGCCCAAATGCCTCAACTAACTGCAGTTGTTGCCCCAGTTATGATTACTAGTAAAGGGCCTGTTAAAGAAGTTGTTCCAGAAGTACCTGTTAACAATAAACCGTTAACTCCAAAACTAGGTGAACCTTTTGGAGAAATTGATTTATTGCCACCTGCTGCTGCTCCAATTGAATTTCAACCGCAAAGATATATAGTTTCAACTTTTGATACTAATGTTGGCATAGATGTTAAAGAAGATGAAGTAGGAAATCCAATTTATAATCTTCAAGAGCCTTTAATTAAACAAGAGATATTACTTCTTATAAAGGAATATATAAGAAAAGATTTTGAAAAAGATTTTCAAGTTTTAGATAATGCTGATTACATAAATAAAAAGATTGAAAAAGCTTGTAAAAAAGAAGATGTAGAATGCACTCCTGAAATTATTAAAGATTTTATTTATTATTTGAAAAGAGACCTTCTAGGTTTTAGAAAAATAGATCCAATTATGTATGACAAAAAGGTTAATGCAATTTATGTTGATGGACTTAATAAGCCAGTACTAATTGATTTTAAAGGCTATGGGAAAATGAAAACAAATTTAATTTTTACAGAAACAAAAGATTTGAATGTTTTGTTAGCCCGTTTAGCAAAAGCTACAGGCAATACATTATCTGAAGAAACCCCTATCTTAGATGCTGATTTTGAAGGATATAGAGTCCAAGCCATCCTAGGCATGGGTGGTGCAAGTTCTAAATTAGTTATTAAGAAAGAGGTTATAAAAGATGAATGAAGATTTTATTGAATTGAAATGTTATATCAAATACAACTTTTATTATGGTCATTCCGCCTTAGAGATAAAAAATGCTTTATTAAATGCAGGATGGGACATTAAAATTATTGGACAAGCTTTTAATGAAGCACAAAAAGACAATTTAATTCCTAAGCCAACTGCGACAAGACATTAAAAATTTAATTCAATATCCCTTCTTAATTCTTCATCTAAGTCTACTTCAGATTCTAAGTTAGGGATTTTAGCAACCCTAAATATAAATTCATCAAAAGAAAAATTATCATCCAAATATGTAGAACTAGTTGGTTTTTTAGGGAAAGTTACTGGTTCATGGTCTTCTCCTAATCTTTGTACAAGAGATTCCATTTCTAAATCTAACTCTGGTATTAATTTACCTACAACTAAAGGCAAATCTAAATCTTCCAAATCTTTTAATCTTTTAATTTCAACATATTCATTTGAACCCATCCTTGCACCATCTAAAAATGCTTTATGTAAATTCCGACTAGACTTAATATTTCTTAATCCTCTTATGTCTGCCTTTTCCAAATTTGTAAAATAAAAATCAGTTTTATTAACATCTAATCTTTGTAAAATTGATCTATAAAAACCAACATGTGCTAAATTAACTCCCCTCATATAACCGTCTGTAAAAATACAGCTATCAAATACAGTATTAGGGTCACAAACTATCTGATTTAAATTAGCTTTCTTATAGATGGTATTATTTACTTTAGCATCACAATAATTAGCTCCTATTTGAATAGATTCTGTAAAATCGCAAAAATCTATTCTTGTATCCCATGCATGCAAAATAGGCATATTAGAATTAGGTAAATTTACTTTTCTCAACCATGATTCAGAAATATCTAAGTTTTCTGCCTGTAAATAAGGAATTTCTAAATTTGACATTTTGATGCCTTTCATAATGGCCTCATTTAAGATTAAAGGAGTTTCTTGGAAAGTATTAGAAAATTGTTTAAAATATGTAGATAATTTCATAAATAAATTTTTATCTTCATTGAAATCAAATAAAGGCTGTAACACTATACCTGTAAAATCCCTTTCATGATTCAATATTCTTTTAATAAAAGTTTTTCCATAAATATATGACTTTTTCATAGCAGGTAACCATTTGCTAGTAGCTATTTATAAAGCTTTCTGTTTATTCAAAGAGATTTACCAAAAATTAATAAAGGCAAAGTTTTCAAAAATGATCATGGGCTTAAAAAACAAAATTATGGCTGCCGCCTTAGGTTTAATAACATTATTTGGTCCTACCATAAATATTCATTCTAAACAAGAAACAATAGAACAAAAGGTTGAATATAAGACTGAAATTACTTTAGAACAAAATAAAGCCCAAGCAAGAGATTATAATTTAGAAGGAAGATTAACTGTTTTAGGCTTTGACTTACTTATTAATGGTTTAAAATCGGGAATTGGAGCCAAATACAATGGTGATGATTTTTGGCCTGCTTTTGGTAAAGGAATTTTATCAGGAGCAGTTGTTTATGCCGGAAAAGAAATTGCATCATTCAATGAATTTCCTTTTTTAGGGGCTACTGGTAAACTTGTTCATGATTTAGGCGTTTCAATGTCTGATAATGTTATGTTAAGCAAACCTATTCTATCAAGATATGTGACTGATTTTGGACCATTAGAAGTCCATTTTGAAAAAGGCAAAGATACAAAAATTTATGTCCATATATCGCCTATTGTATCTATTATAAAGAATTTTGCTGACAAAAATAAATTTGAATTAAAAGAAACAATTTATAATTTCACCCCTGTATTCTCATTTGAAGTACCTTTAGAAATACAACAAAAAGGGGAGTTTATAGGAGGATATGCTTCTCAAAACATAATGACTTATTGCCGGAATTGTCAAACTGATAATTTTGACTTAAGTTCAAAATCACATGAAATGAATCATGTATTATTTTTTTCAGAATTCAGGTTTATCGATGATTTAATGCCGAAGAAGAGTGAAATGGTTGAAAAGATGTTATTTTTGCATCCTTTGGCTCCCTTGGCTGATTATATTAGGATTGGTCCTATGTTAGCACAGGGAATATTTATTCTGCCTAAATTGTTCAGTGAAAAAGCTTATTGGTATTCGCCACAAGAACTTGAAGCTTATACAATGCAAAGGCCACAATATAAAAATTCACATCCCTTCTACAGGTAAAACATTAATTATTTCTGTTTCATTTAAGAATTCTTCTTCAATTGTTTCGTTCAATTGATTAATATTTTCTTCTATTAATATCATATCTTCTTCTAAGCTTAAATTAATTTCCTCTTCTAATACTATATCTTCTGCTACTAAAGGATTAATTTGAACATTGTCTTCAATTAAAGGAATTAAATCTTCTCCACCTATTAAATCAGAATAATTTATATTGCCATAAATAACTACTCCTAATAATAAAACTACAATAACTATCTTGAAAATCCATTTTGTAAATTTAGTAAATACTAAAAAAACTAAATATAGGGCAACAACTGTTAAAAGAATTCTTATCCAATCCATATTTCTTAGGAATATCCTTATATTAATAAAGGTTTGTAGAATTATAGATTTTTTAAAATAAACTCGATTCTTTCTTCTATAGATGACATTAAAGGAACATGAATTAGATCATAATTAAGCTCAATACAACTCTTTTCAATAAGAGACTGGATCTTATCTTCTGTTTCATTATCAAATCTCCTTATTTTATCTTTTTTATAATTTGGAAGCCTTTCTAATAAGAATATTTTATCATAATGAAATTTGTCAATGATTTCCAAACATTCTGGGCAAGAGCCATACATTTTGTGATATGCCAAATTAGTTGTAAATGCCCTGTCAAAAAATACAATACCATGATTTATTGAATCATATCTTTCTATTAATTGTTTTAAACATTCTTGATCAAAAGCAATCCTATTTATCCAAGGTAATAATTCACCTTTTATGTTTTGTTCTCTTTCTATAATTTCAGTAGCAATTTCAGGGCATACTTGAAATCCTTTTTTGCCCAATAAGTGCAATAAAGTTGTTTTACCAGAATTGGCTGCCCCTTCTAAAACATATCTCTTTATCATCTTTAAATTTAAAATAAAGAGATTATTTAAAAACCTTCGCAAGAAAGATTTAAAAACTAAGCAATATTTCAAGAGAGGATGGATAGGTCATTTGAAATAAAATTTAGGGTTATAGATAATAATATTCAAACGGAAATAAAGCAGAAGAATATTTCTCCACAGGAAGCTATTGGTTTATTAGAAATGGCAAAATCCCAAATTTTAGAAAATTTAGCAAAAGGAAGAAAGGAAATATTTTCTGGAATGAAAAAAGGCGAGTAATATGGATGATTGTATTTTTTGCAAGATTGTAAAAGGTGAAATACCTTGTTCAAAAGTTTATGAAGATAATCATGTAATTGCTTTTTTAGATATAGCGCCTGCTTCAAAGGGGCACACTTTAATCGTGCCGAAAGAGCACTATGAAATCATCCCTAATGTTCCTAATGCATTATTAGAAAAAACTATTGATGTAGTAAAAAAGATTGGATGTGCTTTGTTGAAGGAAAATGACGGCTTTAATGTAATGCAGAATAATAGGAAAGCGGCAGAGCAATTAGTACCACATGTGCATTTTCATGTTATTCCTAGGAATAATGGCGATGGTTTAGATGTTGCCAAATGGAAATCTTCTAAATATGCGGAAGGAGAAATGGAAGAAATGTTGGCTAAATTAAAGGATAATATGAGATAGCACAACTTTTAAATATCAGTAAATAAAGAATTAATATGGGAGAAATATGGGGAGAAAACAAATATTCATCATTCTTGGAATGCTATTGACTTTAATAGCCATAGCTGGTTTAGCAAGCGCTAATATAAACGACATTACTATCTTAGGAACTGGTATTGACAAAGTTGCACCAGGTTCTGTTGCTGAATTTAAGCTTACACTTTATAATGAAGGCAATAATAGGATGACTATAGACATTGCTAAAGATCCTTTCAGTACATTATCTTCAAGTTGGTTTGATTATATTCTAGTTCAACCCAATAGAATTGAATTAAGTGGTAAAGAAAAGAAAAATATTAATGTTACAATTAAATTCAAAAGAAAAGTTCCTACTGGAGAAAGTTATAGCACATTCATAAAGATTATGCCTGTAGGCAAACCAGAAGAAAGTATTAAACACACATTAGTTACCAGGGTTGTTCAACCTGAAGAAATACTAACTACAAAAGTTAATCTTCCTGAAAAAGTTAATCCAGGAAAAAAACTAGAAATTGATTTAAACCTAGAAAATAATCTTAATGTGTTATTATCTGAAATTGAAGTTTATGCTGCAAGTGAACTTTTTGAAAAAAGAGAATCTTATAAGTTGCTTCCATTACAAATTAGAGAAGAAACTTTAGAAGTTGAAGTTCCAGAATCAGCAAAACCAGGAAATTATGATTTAAATTTAAGAGTCTATTATGACAATCAATTAGTTAGCAAAGAAAGTTTAACATTCAGAGTTTCAACTGTTTCAGACGTTGTTGTTAAAACAGAAGAAGGAAAGAGTTTCTTGAAATCATGGGAAAAAGTCACATTAACTAATTTAGGTAATGCTGCAGTTGAACAAATTTATGACAAAGAATTAGGGTTCTGGCAAAGAATGTTTGCATCTTATTCTCCTGAACCTACTTATACAGATTCAGATGGAGCTCATTGGAGATTTAGCTTGGCTCCAAATAAAGAATATAATATTACTACAGTAGTTAATTTTAGGACATCACTTTGGATTATTATAGTAATTGTTTCTTTTGGTTTATTTGCTTACTTTAGTTTAACTAGAGGAGTTTCAATCAAAAAAGAAATAATTAATCTTAAGACTGATAAAGAAGGAAAATCAGAGATTAGAATTATGGTCCATGTGAAAAATAGAAGTTCTAAACAACTAAAACAAGTTGCTTTGATTGAAGTGTTGCCGCATCACCTGCATCCTAAGCCGCATTTTGGAACTTTAAAACCTGATAGAATTCAAAAAGGTAGCCAAGGTATCAGATTAATGTGGGAAATTCCAGCAATAGATAAACATGAAGAAAGAATTATTACTTATAATATTGAAACTAAAGTTGGAGTTTTAGGAGAAGTTACTTTACCTACAGCTATGTTAAGGTATAAAAACAAAGCAGGAAAGATATTAAGTTCACAATCAAATCCTTTGAAATTTTTATCAGGACCTAAAGAAATAATGCGATCTAGAAGATAAGGCAGTCGTAATTGCCTTTAAATAATTCTGGATATATTTCTTCTCCATATTTTTTTTCTGCTAATTGTACCATTGTTGAACCAAGAGTATAGGGTTCTATTTCTAATGCACTCTCTATTGAAGAACTTAAAAAAGAATCCATTACCATCTTTTCTTTTCCTATAATTAAAGATAAAGTAGCCGTTAAATTAATTAGTTTATTTTCTAATGAAAATAATCTATTGCTTGGCTCTAACTTACCCAATAAATCCATTACTTTATATGCAGTTGCTGTTGTAATCCCTTCATCAACAAAAGGATCTTCATGCCTTAAATTATACTTAATATTAATATCATGAATAAATTCATGAGTTATAATGTATCTAGAATATTCTTTATAAGTTTTAGGAATAAAAATCCTATTATTTCCTGTATGAAATGCTAAAGTTTTTTTCATTTTTTCTTTTCCTTTAAAATAATTTAAACCAGAAAAAATATTAAAAAAAGAAACTCCTGAAATTCCTGTTACTAAAATTGAACTCGCAATTCCTGTACCTAATATCAAGGGAAAAGCACCTAAAAGTCCAGATATTGCTATTAATAAACCCATCCCTACTTTATCCGTTGCTAATTGTTTAGCATATGTTAAATAAATATTTCGAGGTTTTACAATTACCTTAGGATCTTTTATTTTTTCAAGGCGTGTTAAATTATAAAAAGGAACTTTCACTTCTTCTAGAATTTGTTCCATATCTTTTTTCTTGGATATTATTTCTTTTGAATACATAATATCGTTCTGAATTAAAAGATTATATTCTTTAATTTCATCATAAAACAATTGTGTCAAATCATCTAAATTTCTTTCCTTAAGAAGACTTATCTTATAAGGTGTGAAAGCCATTAATATTTAAAGGATTTAATGATATTTAAAGTTAATTTTTAGTTTAAAATAGCCAAATTTGGACTTTAGGAAGATTATACCTATAAAACAAAACATTTATATACTATTAACTACTAGTTAATAGTAACACTTGGGAGGTAAAATGGAAGAACAAAAAACTAAATTCAAACCTTTATTTGACCCGTTAATAAGCAGGTTAGTAATTGACCCTAATAATATTAGTGAAAAACTTTTAGATGAAATGGAAATAGATTTAGGTATGAGAGGATTAGTTTCCAAATTATTAAAAAAAGGTTACGATACTCAATTCAGTTGTGCAGGTCATGGATTTAAAACACCTTATTTAGCTTTCAAAAAAGGAACAGGAGACGGATCTTTTGAAAAAGAAGCCGGAAGATATGGTTTCAAATTAAAAGAAGAAAATCCTTGTTGTAAAGAATCCCAAGATAATTTTTGTGGTAAATGTGGGGGTAGCAAAATTTATGATGGTTATCAAGGAGACTCTAAAAAACCATTAGACTGGTTAGGACATTTAATTTCTTAATTTTTTTTGTAAAATCCGTAAATTTGCAACCCATTTGCCACTTGACAAGTTCTCACGATTGCCTTTTAAATAAAATTAACTAAACCTCTTTATGACTAAATGGAATAAAGAAAAAGTAATTTTGAGAATTTTAAATTTAAAAAAAGAACGAAATAGAAGGCCAACTAAAAGAATGGATTCTACTCTTTACTCAGCTTCAAGAAAATATTTTGGAACATGGAATAAGGCTATGGCAATAGCAGGTTTTAAAGTTAAAGAATTTCAAAAGGCAAAATTGCCTAAAAAACTTAGCCCAGAATTATCTTATTTTATTGGATTACTTATTACTGATGGGCATATCCAGTTTAATAAAATAAAAAGAATAGCTAAAATTAGTATATATTCTAGTTATGAAGAAGAGGTTAAAGTAATAAAAAAATTAATAATAAATTTATTTAATTATAATCCCGGCATCTATAAAAAGAAAAAACATGGATTTAATAAAAGACAAAATTATGACATTTATATAAATTCTAAAAGTTTAAGTATCTTTATTAATAAATATTTTAACATCTCTTTTGGAAACAAATCTTTAATAACAAGATTTCCTAAAATTTTCTTTGAATCTGATAAAATAAATTTAGCTAGTTTTTTAAGAGGAGTAATAGATGGAGATGGTTGGATAGGCAAATGGACCATAAGCCTTTGTTCCGGTTCAAAAGAATTCTTAATGGATTTTATCAAAGCTTTAAACAGGTTCAATATAAACATACCATTACCTAAATTACAAAAAACTGCTTGGACAATACATATCAATAAAAATCAAAGTAAAAAACTATGTTCCTACTTATATTCTGAAAATTGCTCTTATTATCCTAGAAAAAGAAAAAATTTGGAAAAAAGCAACATATTTAAATAAGAGATATCATTCATTTTTAAAGAATCCCTTTACAGCCCTCTCTAGCTCAAATTTTTCCACATTAAATGGTTAAAGAGCAATGGCAGAGCACACGGCTGTAGATACCGTACGACGATGTCCAAAAGACAATGTATGAAATGCGGTCAGCTGTACCCGTGAGGTTGCCGGTTCAAATCCGGCGGGAGGGATTCCTTATTTTCTTTTTAATAACATTAATAAATCAGCTCTCCATTAAGCTATTGTGGAAAAAAGAGCTGATAAAAGTATATTAATTATTATAATAGTCTTATGTGTTATAGTATTAGCTTTAGTTATAAGTTTCCTAAATAAAGAGGAAAGTGATACTTTGAAAGAATTACAAGCAGTGGAAATTCAAAATTATGAAGGCAAAGATCTTTCATCAGTTGGAGATTTTAGAGAAAATTCAATCAAAGGTCCGCAATATCTTGATAAAAAAGATTACAGGTTACAAGTAACTGGTTTAGTTGAAGAAGAGAAGGAATATACTTTTGATGATTTAATAAAAAGAGAACATTTCAAAAAAGTAGTTACATTAAATTGCGTAGAAGGATGGAGCGCTACAATCCTTTGGGAAGGATTCTTATTAAGGGATTTGTTAGCAGAAGCTAAACTATTAGATAATGCTAAATTTGTTATCTTTCATGCTGAAGATGGTTATACAACAGCTTATCCAATAGAATATTTTACTGAACACGATATTATAGTTGCTGATAAAATGAATGGTTATGATTTATTACCAGAGCGAGGATTCCCATTACAATTAGTAGCTGAAACTAAGTGGGGCTACAAATGGATTAAATGGATTACTAAGATAGAACTTTCTGATGATGAAAATTATAGAGGCTTTTGGGAAAGCAGAGGCTACTCTAACTCCGGAGAATTAGATGAAAGTTTTAGAGAATAGTAAAATAACTGTCCTCAAATTCAAAAGAATATTTATGTTTTATTTCTTTTTTATCAACTAATTCTTCTATTGCTTCAAAAATATCTTTTTCTGTAAATTCTTCAGAATTTCTGTATAACTCTGATTTTAAAAAAGTTAAAGGAACTCCTAATGAATCCAAACCATTAGTTCTTTCATATTTAGTTAAAACTTCTAGAACTACTTTTTGTGCTTGATGTCTTACTCCTTGTTCTACTTTTTCAAGCTCTTGATTTAATACAATTAAATTCTCTTTCATTTTATCTCTTAGTTTTAATAATTCCATGATTTAAACGCTTTTTTAAGTAATATAAAAAGTTTTCTAAATCACAAGTTTTATAATATTATTATTTGTTTGAAAGAGTTATGAACTTTAATGTTAATAATAGGAAGATATTTGATGCTCATTCACATGTAGGCAAATTTGGTCCTAGAACAATGAAGCATAATGTAATTGATCCTTTCAAAGGTAGAGAGATTAATTCTTTGGAAGAGTTAGAAGCCTATAAAAAACGCTTAGGTATTTATTTTATGTTAATTACCCCGAATTATGCGCCTGAGCAAGAATTAGCTTTTGGTTACAATGACTTAGTTTTAGAAGCTTTATCTTTAGAAGGTATTTATGGCGCATTATGGGTTTCTCCATTACCTGAAAACAAGGAAATGAATGATAAAGTTTTAAATTTATTACCTCATGATAAAATAGTTGCTTTAAAAATAAGTCCTGATTCTTGGCCTAAAGGGAAATATACTCCTAGGCCATCAACTTGGGATGCTTTGTTTAAGGAAAACATGATTAAGATTCTTGAGACTGCTAAGAAATACAATTTAGTTATTCATATGCATACTGGTTCTAACAACTCTGGAATATATCAATATATGCCATTTGTTGAAGAATATGGCCGAGGTGTTAAGATCCATTTTGTGCATATGGGAAGTTCAGCTGGTGGCCATATGATGTTTGTGCCTTTGTTTATCAAATGGTTGCAAGAAGGCTATGATTTCTATTGCGATACGTCTATGTGCAAAGGATTTGGCCCTAATTGGCTTGTGCAAGAACTTTTAGAGCATTATCCTAGTGGTTTAGATAGAGTATTATTTGCTTCAGATAACCCTTGGGGGCTGTTTGAAAGCGAATTTTGGCGTATTGAAGCTATGAACTGCACTAATGAGATAAAAGACAAAATATTCTATTCAAACGCTCTTAAACTATATATTAACCGATAAATTTATATTTAACTACTAAACAACAAATAAACTATGGCAGATAAAAAAGATCCTAGTTTTACGGACTTTAATAATTTTTTTGCTAGACCTTCTGATGACAGTTTAGATGAATATGTTGAAACTGTAAGATTAAGTATGTGTGAAAATCTTGAAAGAGAAGTTACCAAACAAGAAGCTAAGAACCTTATAAAAATAGTTTATTCCATAAATAAAGCCTATTCTTCATCCTTGCCTAAAGAATCTCCTAAAGAATGTAATAAAAGCAAATCTGATAGACTTTTTAGTTTAGATGAAATTGCGGCAGATAGTGATGCTAAATTAAATCTTAGAGATTGGTGTTTTTATTGGGAACGAATAAAAGATGGAAGAGTAATGGCTTCTGCTGCTGACTTTTACAGAGGTATAAAAGAATTAAGAGATGCCTATAAATTTGGAAGTAGATTTGTTTCAAAAAAAGCTGAAGAAGTTATGGTTAATTTGAAAAAAGATCTTCGAGATCCGGGAATCATTTTAGGAACAAGGCTTGATTTCATCGTTTCTAAAAAAAATCAAAATCATACAACTCTTTATGCTCAAATAATTCATCGTTATAATTGTCAATATAAAAAAGAAATAACAACATTTCATACATTAATTCCAAAAAAAGAAGAAGTTATAACTAATTTGGAAAAATTTGCAAGCGATTTTACAGGATTAGTTTTTTTGCAAAAACTATTGAATACGCATGATTCAATAAGAGAGATAGAATTAAATTTCAATTATATTACAGGAATTCCTTCAGATAATCTTAATATTTTAATTCCAAATGAAACTGAACAAAGAATAAAACCAAACAGGACATTTATTTTAAAAATATTAAAACACCGTTTTTTTATAAGAATTTCTGAGCTTGATAAAACAGGAAGTTCAAGAGGATTTCAATCTATCTATTAATACATTTGTAATTTACCTGTAACTTGATCTATCTTCTCATCATCATCAGGACCAATGCCTAAACAAGTTGTTGTGGGCTTGTTAAAAAAGGTTTTAGCCGCATCAGTAATCAAAGCTGCTTTTAAGCCAACATCCTCTGCTAAATTTTTGTAATTAATTAAATCTTTTTTAGAATCTACTTTTAGAACTACTTTTTTCATACCTTCATCAAGCCATTCCTGTAATTTTTTCTTATCAGTTTTTAACACTGCTTTAACACTAGCATGCGCTACTTGTGCAGCTAATTTTCCTTTATCCATTTTCAAATCTCTTCTTACTAAAATGACTTGCTTCATATTTTAAAAATAAATCAAGAAGATATTTAAATGCTTGGTTCTTACAAATTTATAATGAAACAAATTATTGCAAAAGATACTCCTTTAGCAGAAATAACTTTAAGAAAATATGAAAGACCTTCTTTAGAGTCGGATAGGCGAGATTTAATAAGAAAATTGTGTTTGTCCATAGGTTTATTGCAGCCTGGAGATTCAAGAGATATTGTAGTTGATGTATTGCAAGTTTTATTGGATTGTAAATCTGAGCTAAGCTCTGATAAAATTGTTAAACAAGTAGTTAATTTACGTAATGAAGCTAAAATGCCATTATTAGGCATTGCACCCTCTAATATTAGGAGACAATTGAAAAGGTTAAGAGATTTATATTTAGTTGAGAAAGTCAATAATAATTACAGAATTACAGAATTTGAAAGTTTACCTTTGATTTTTGAACAAAAAATACAGAAGTTCTACTTACCAGCCATTGTAGAAAGGGTTAAAGAATATTTTGATGCGTTAAAATGAAAGCTGAAGTGTATGAACCTAGAGAAGATTCTTATTTATTGCAAAAATATGTTAAAAAGTATGCTAAATGCAAAGTTTTGGATATGGGCACTGGTTCTGGTATACAAGCACAAACTGCTTTAGAATTTACTAAGGATGTATTAGCAGTTGATATCAATGAAAATGCTGTTGAAAGAGTTAATAAACTAGGAATTAAAGCTAAAGTATCTAATTTATTTTCTAATGTTAAAGATAAATTTGATTTAATTATTTTTAATGCTCCTTATTTACCTGAAGAAGAAAATGAAGGAGAGATTTCTATAGCTTTATCTGGTGGTAAACAGGGACATGAATTGACTGAGAATTTTTTAAAACAAGCTAAAAAACATTTGAATCCAAAAGGAAAAATATTATTGATAGCTAGCACTTTAACTGGAGATATAGAAAAGATTGCTAAAGATTTAGGCTATAAAATTAAATGTTTAGAAACTGAATCATTTTTCTTTGAAAAAGTTTCTGTTTACTTGTTAGAGATATAACAATCATAAATAAGTTTAGCTAATTCTGTAGGATGATTATAAGCTAAATCTTGTATTTTTTCGTATGTTTTTTTTGAAGAACCAAAGATATTATGAAAATCTAATAACAATTTAGTTAAAATTATTTTTTCTTCGGTCACTTGATATAATTTTTCTGGAATTTTTTGTTCTTCAATTTCTGCAGATAATATTATTCTTATATCTTTAAACTTAAGCGAATAAATCTTGTTAAATTCTTCAGTTGCCCAATAAGCAAAAGATTCTGCTAAGGATTCATCAATTACAACTGTTTCTAATCTAGATAGCTTTACTTTTTTAAACTCATTATTAGCTATATGTCCTAATTCATGAAAATAAGTCATAAAAAATGTTGCAAAATTGTTTTGTTTAATACCTAAATAAAAATAATTTGGATTTTTTTTATTTGAAACACAAACTCCATAAACTCTCTTAAATTGATTTTCATTAATACTTTCTTTTATTTCAAGATTAGATAATCTCATTATTTCTATCATCTCTTTTTCTGAAACAATATGTTTCTTAATATTTTTATTTTTTAATTTAGGTTCATCCATTTTAGATAAGACCTTATTTAAAATATCTTGGACTTCATCAAAACTAGTAATTATTTTATCTAAATCAAGGTCTAATTTGTTCATAACAAACCTCCGAAGAATAAAGCTCTGTAATTATTCTTTTTTCTAAAACTCCTGTTTTATATTTGCTAACAATATATATTTTATCATCTTCAAACAATAATTTATCCGATAAAGTTTTAGATTTTTCAGAGCCATATAAATAAATTTGTGGCTCAATAACTTCCAAGACTGCAATCGAAAAATCTTCATTATAAGTTATTAAACCATTCATAGCATGGCCTTTAATATCCAAACCTATAATCCTGTGCCTTTTTAATCCATTATAAAGTTTTGAAGAAAATTCATCTTTACCATTTTTTGCAAGATCTTTCATCATTTCATAAGCTGTTAATAAAGATCTTCCAAAATCATCACAATCGCCTTCATATTTCCCAGACTCATGAGACAAAAACATGTCCAAGGTTTGTGTGGATTCTGGAATAGAATCATAAATAATTTTATAGATCATCTCTTTAGAATTAATTTCATCTAAATTATTACGAAATTTAATCAAGAATTCTAAAGGCTTGCTTAATTCATGTTTTAAAGTATAATGTCCTTTGCCATGTGTCCTGCTAATATCTTTTCTAAAAATATCAACAGCAATTACTGCAAGATCTAACTCACTTAAAGAATCTTTATCATATTTTTTTATTTTCTTTAACATATCTTTAACATATTTTTTACCTATTGGACCAGTCTTATTCCTAGCAAAAAAACTATTCATTAGTTCCACATTATTTTTTTCATTATATATTTTACACTCTTTTTCTTCAAATCTATCAAATAATTTAGGAAAAGAATGTTCTGATTTGTTAACTATTTTAGAATCAACTTTAGTTTCATAAAAGTCTAAAACCTCCAATTTTATAGTTTCTTTTAAACTAGTACAAGAATTTAACAAACTAATTAAACTTAATCCTATGGCCAACCTCTTGAACATAAGCCTATAATCTTATACTTATTTATTAAATTACCCTAAATTCTATCCGTAACTACTTAAAAAGTGTGGAAAGAGCGAAAGATTTATAAAGAACCAGTAATTTTTTCTTCGCAGTATGATAGTAACAGAAACATTCCTAAACAAAGCACGATCTGCTTTTGATTTAAATGAGTATGAAGTTAAAACTTGGACAGCTCTATTATCAAGAAACGAATCCACTGCTGGTGAATTGGCGGAGATTAGTACAGTACCAAGATCAAGAGTTTATGATATTCTAGAATCCTTAACACAAAAAGGTTTTGTAATTAAAAAGAAAGGCAGCCCAATTAAATATAAAACAGTTACACCTGAAGAGGCATTAGCTGCAGCAAGAAATAATGCTTTAATCAATGCTGAAAATGAATCTAAAGAATTTGAAAAGGTTAAGAAAACCCCTTCATATAAAGAATTAGAAACTCTTTACAAAGAAGGAAGTCCAGCTTTAGAAAAAGATGTTTCTGGTTTAATTAAGGGCAGAAAAAATATTAATGCACAATTATTATCATTGGTTTCAAGAGCTAAAACCTCTTTAGTTCTTTGCACTACTAAAGATGGAATTGTAAGAAAAGCTGAAAATCTTGGAAAAGAATTAAAGAAAGCTAAAGCAAGAGGAGTTTCAGTTAAACTAGTAGCCCCATTAAATTCCTTAGATGATTTGCCTACAACTTTGAAAAAAGTAATTGATGTAAAAAATAATCACGGCAAAGATGCAAGATTTGTTGTTGTTGATAATGAACATGTATTGTTTATTTTAAATGATGATAAAGAAGTACATGAGAATTATGATTGTGGTGTATGGATTAATTCACCTTTCCTAGCAAAAGGATTTGATCAATTCTTTCAAAATTCTTGGAAAGGAATGAAAAAAATATAAAAAATTAATTTTTTATTCTTATTGATTTTGTAGTTTTAACCATTTGTCGTATGTTTGGCTATCTGATGGACATCCCTCAGTTACAGATGATAAGAATTCTCTATCAAACTCATCAACACATTTAATAAAGATATCTACTGGGCAAGCTGGACTATTTTCATTAATTTCTTTACAGCCACCCCATGCACCTTGAATTGTTCTAGAGAAATACCAATCTTTAGTCATACCAGAACCTTTTTTTATAACATAAATCCTGTTTGAAACTAATTCTCCTGTTGCTAAAACGGTTATAGCAGTACCTTCAGTCATTTGTTTATTTACTGCAATATATTCTTCTTCATCTTCTACTTGATCTTTAATATATTCTACAACTTCAGGACTTAATGTAGCTACTTCTTGTGGACCTAAATAATTTGGCTTAAAAAGTTTTGCACTCCACGGATCTGCTAAATAATTTGTATCTGCCTTTAAAATAACCATCTTTCTTTCTTTATCAAAAGTCATAAGCGTAACTTCAACACCATTAATGTAAAGGTCTTTTGATATCCAACCTTTTAATTCTACAATTACATTTGGTGTAGAAGAAGGAGTTTTAAGTTTTGTTTCTCCAGGTTGATTACATGCAGGTGAAGGATTATTAGCTGCATCAATTTGTGCTCTTTGTTCATCAGTTACCATGCCAGTAATGTCTGCTATTACTGCTGCAGTAATTACATTATTTTGATTAATTTTAGTAAAACACATCCCACCTTCAGTTTCTGTAGCAATTACTTCGGCCTCTTCATAAAGAATAACATTACTTATAGTCATTTCACTTGGAGGATTTAAAAAACCACCTTTTAATGTGTCTGGAACTGGACCTTCACCTTCTATTCTAGTCCATACATCTGACCCTAATTTTCTAACTTCATCTTCTGGATTTCCTGAAATACCCATTAATTCAATTTGTCCAGGAGCATCTATTGAAAGAACTTTATTATGACTTTTAACATATATACCATTACCTATATCACCAACAGTATAACCTGTTGATACAGTATTTTTTGTAAAATATCCAGGTTTTACTTCTGTAAATCTACCAGACATTTTACCACCTTTTAAATAATAGTAATCTCCTCTTGGGATGTTTGGTTTAAATGCAAAACCATTACCTGTTGCATAAAAATCATTATCATTTCCTCTTTTACAATAATTTAACCAATCTCCCCTAATACTTTCCTTACAATTTGTATATCTTAATTGGTTTTCAGTAGTTCGCATTTCAATACCGTTAATTGAAGCAATGGATTTAGGACCAATTTGTACATCTTCAACATTTCCTTTGATTTCAAAATTACCTGTAACTAAGTATCTACCATCTTGTAATGCTTTAACTGTTACTGCACCAATACTAGTTGGAACAACTAAACCTGAACTTACCCATTGCCCGTTCTTTAATGAAAACAATTCAATTTTTTTATTTTTAACTTCATCAAAACCAAACTTAACATCAGTCTCATTAATTACAACAGTTGTGCCTTTTTGCAATTTGTATTTTTTATCAGCAAAGACAAATTCTGATTCTTCTGCAACTTGGAATTCAGCGTAAATTAAAATGCTTTCATCATTAAATTGAAAAATACCGCTCCTTATTGCTTTATTATTAGGACCTTTTTTAACTTCACCACCAACTATGTCTGTAAATGAATTATCTTTATATGTTACAAAACAAGTAGCTGCTTTACCATTAGCATCATCTGTTGTGACTTTTAAACCTGTACCTTGTCTTTCTAAAAGACATTTAGTTCCTACTAATAAAGTTCCAGCATCTTGTCCTAAAATTTTGCTTAAATCATGACCTTTCCATCCAGTTCTATCTGCTGGGATTCCTGTTTCACAAGAATAAATATCCCCAAATGTACCGTCTAAATTGAAAGCAATCCTACATTCATTTTCATGTCCTCTATCAATTTGATTTTTAGTAACTTCAAAATCTTCATCTGCAAAATTGTCAACTTCTCCTTCAACAATTTTGGCTGGATTACCGGGTTCAGAAGGAGTTGCTGCACCTTGTTTAGGTTGCATTTGAAAAACATCTAAGTATCTTTTGTAACTAATTATTGTTGAAACTTGTTGAGGAACCACCCCCCTCAATTGTTCTGTAGCCATTTGAGTTGCATAAGATTTAGCTGTTTCTATAGGCGTACTTGCCTGAGCTTTTGCTTGCATTATTTGTGAATAAGTGCTACAAGAATTAGCATTCTCTTTACAAACTTGTTGTTGCATCATTCCTTGGAAATATGAACTAGGGTTATTTATTATTTCAGTATAACTTGAATATTGTTGAAACGTACTCATCATGTCACACATTGATTTTGCATCAGCTCCTTTACAAACTTGGCTTTGAGCAAAGCCCATATAATTTCCAGAAGACATGACATTATAAATTTCTAAAGCTTTCTGAGCTTCAGGACTTTGAGCTGTTAATTTTCCAGATTGTTCCTGCCCAACATAATATACCAAATCTGAAAGAGCTGCACTTACTAAGCCAATAAGAAATATAGTTAGAATCAAAACACTTCCTAAACCTATTAGTATTTTTTTATTCATTTTCCCTCCGTTAGTAACCATTCGCAAATACGAAATGGTATGGCTGGTCGTTTATCAATACTTTTGTGTCTTTTACGACGAAAACATATGTTGAAATGAAGTTATTAACTTCTATTGATAAATCTTTCTCTTGAGCTGAGTCTAAAAGGCAACTTAAACAAACTTCTTCAGGTGTTTCAAGTTGTTGTGAAATAAAACTTTCAACTTCATTATATATTATTCCTAATCTTACTGGCACTGATATTTTGAAGCCGTCAACTTTAGATTCTAAAGCAGCTTTCTTAATTGTGATAGGCCATTCAACTGCAACATCTACTTCTTCAGAACCAATATCTGCTGAAACTTCTTTTACTTCAGCTGGAGTAACTTCAAAACCAGGTAATTCAACTGCTAAACAGTCTCGAACATTTTGTTTTACAAATAAAGCTAAACTTTCTTCCATTGCTTCCCTACTGGGAAGTTTGCTTTCTGAATTAGAATATAAATAAGTTGCATCTAAACCTGAAAAATCAAATGTTTCTAATTGTGAATTATCTATGATGCCTGCGTGCATTCCTAAATCAGACAATCCAGATTTAGCAACTTCTTTAATACAATCTTCAATCAGTTCTCCTGCCCCCATTAATTCTGGTTGCAGCGTACCAATGCCCTCAACTTGAGCAGTTTGTGAACCCATTAATGTGTCCTTATAAGCTATCAATAAACCTATAACAGCTACAAAAATAAGTCCAAGAACTATAAATACAGTTATTTGGCCCCTTTTCATAACAAATCTTATAGTTTAGCAATATTTAAACTTTATTGTAAAAATTCATAACTTTTAATTAAAGAATAAGGAACTTCTTTTTCTTTTTTACCTGTTTCAGCAATTAATGGAGTTAAACCTAATGGTTCTGTCATGATTTTTACATAATTTTCAGTAATCTCTAAAATAGTTCCCTTTGTAAATATTGCTGATGCTCCAAGACCTTTAGCAATCTGCCCTATATTTATTTCTGATTCCTTGTTAAACAGTTCGGATTTTTCAATATCTAATTCTAATAATACTCTTTTTCCAATATCTTCTTTTTCAAACATAGTATTCTTTAATAAAATTAATTTATAATAATTATGGATTTTTAATCAAAAGTTTCTATTAATTTTAAATCACACATCTTCAAAAATAAATAAGTATCTTTCATTTTCTCTTTAAGTTCATCATCTAAATTAAATTTGTCTATTTGATTTATAGGACTATACTCTACCATATTAAATATATATTTCGAATCAGAATTTTCAATATATGCCATCCCACCATAAAATCTACATTTTGTATTAGAATCTTTAACATATGTCATTCTTCTTATAGCAAAATCTAATTCTTTATTATTTCCAATAGTTGATAAATTTCCTAATTCTTTATTCTCTTTAAAAACTTTAACAATTCTTTGATAATTATTTTCAATAGATTCACATCTTGTAATTTCATTAAGTTGGATACTATATCTAATGTCTTTTATAATCTCTTTGTTTTCGCAAGCCCCACTAGTCAAAAGTAATCCTGTTAAGGATAAAGTTCCTAAAATTTTATTTATTAATTTCATTATTTTCTCTAGAATAATTAAACTATTAATAAACTTTTCTTAAAAATTTAATCTTCCAAACGCTTTCTTGCAACACTTAACAATAATTTTCGTTCAGCTCTTGCAACAACTTGTTTAATAGTAGCTACTGCATCTACGTTTGCAGAGATACTATCTATTCCAGCGTTAACCAAAAATTCTGCCATTTCTGGATTTGAACCTGCTTGACCGCAAATGCTAGTTTCAACAGTGTAACGTTTGCAAATATCAATGACATGTTTTATTTGTCTTAATATAGCTGGATGCATTTCATCATACAAATTTTGTACGCGAGCATTATTCCTGTCCAAAGCTAAAGTAAATTGTGTAAGGTCATTAGTTCCAAAAGATACAAAGTCAATTCCAACTTTACAAATCTCTTCAATTATTTGTACAGAAGCTGGAGTTTCTATCATTACACCAAAATCAATGTTCTCTTGTGGCTCCATGCCTATCTCTTGTAATAATTCTCTTGCCTTCTCAACCTGCTCAACATGAGTTACCATCGGCAACATTATTCCAACATTCGTCAATCCCATATCATGAACTTTCTTTATAGCTTCAAATTCTGTAGTTAATAATTCAATTTGATCCATGCCTCTTCTGATACCGTGCCAGCCTAACATAGGATTAGGTTCTTTTGGTTCATCTTCACCACCAAGTAAATTCCTATATTCATCTGTTCTGAAATCTGAAGTTCTGTACCAAACAGGTTTGCCTTTAAATGCAGCTGCAATCTTTGAAATACTAGAAACTAATTCTTCCATTAAAACTTCTTTCTTACCATGTTTCAAAAGATAAGCAGGATGTTCATGTTTAGCCATCATCATTTCGCATCTTAATAAACCAACACCATCTGCTCCTGTTGCTGCAGCTTTTTCTGCATACTCTGGAAGATCCATAATAACTTTAATTTCAGTTACTGTTTGTACTGAAGGAGCGGCAGCCATAATGGCAGCTTTTTCAGTCTTATCAATATGTAAACTAATTTTTCCGTCGTAAACTTTACCATTGGTTGCATCTACAGTAATTATCTGATTTTCTTTCAATTGCTTGGTTGCAACTTCTGTGCCAACAATTACAGGTATACCCATCTCTCTCCCTACTATTGCAGCATGAGAAGTACTTCCACCAGAATCAGTTACTATTGCAACACTTTTTTCCATGGCAGAAACATAATCTGGATTAGTCATTTCTGCTACCAAAACATCGCCTTTTTTTATCTTATCTAAATCTTGAGCAGTATTAACAATTTTTACAGGGCCAATGCCTATCCCAGGTGAAGCTGCTATACCTGAAAGAATTAATTTAGCTTTTTCTATAGGTACCATATCCGATTCATCTACTGTTTTTTCTTCAACAGCTTTTTTCTTTAAAGTTGTTATTGGTCTTGATTGTACAATATAAATCTTTGAATTTTCAATTGCAAATTCCAAGTCTTGAGGTTTTTTGTAATGGTCTTCAATTTTTTTAGCTAACTTAGCTAACTCCATTATTTCATAATTGGATAAAATTTGAGCTTCTTGCTTTTCTTGAGGAACATCTTTTTTAATATTTTTTCCTTCTTCGCTTCTAACCAACATCCAAGTTTGTTTGTTTACTTTTGCTGATTTAACTTCATTAGAATTTTTATCAACAATATATTGGTCAGGACTTATAGATCCTGAAACTACTGTTTCTCCTAAACCATAACCTGCTTCAATCATAACTTCTTCGGTATTATTAGTTACTGGATTTACTGAAAACATTACACCTGATTTTTCTGAGTCAACCATTTTTTGTACAACTACTGCAATAAAAACTTTTGAATGTTCAAAATTATTTTTAATCCTATAATAAATTGCTCTTGCTGTAAATAATGAAGCCCAACATTTTTGTACTGCTTCTACTAACTCAGTACTACCTCGAACATTAAGATAAGTTGCTTGCTGTCCGGCAAATGATGCTGTCGGAAGATCTTCAGCTGTTGCAGAACTTCTTACAGCTACAAATGGAGCCTTAGCTCCTTTATCTTCTAAAACATCTTTACCTAATTTTGATGCATGGTCAATAGTCATAATATTGTAAGCTTCTACAATTTCTTTTTTGATATCTTCTAGCATAGGAGTTTTTAGAATAATTTTTTGTACTTTTTTTGCTGCTTCTTGCAAAGCAGTATTATTTTCAATGTCTAAATCTTTTAGGACTACATACATTTCTTTATCTATTTCAGATTTTGTTATAAATTTTTCATAAGCTTGAGCAGTTACTATAAATCCAGGAGGTACTGGCAAACCTGCATTGAACATTTCTCCTAATGATGCTCCTTTTCCGCCAACTGTTCCTACATCTTGATTAGAAATTTCTCTAAACCATGCGATATCAGCCATTAAATCACCCCGATTACAGAATCATTAATGCTAGAGATTATATAAAGGTTTTTGTTGGAATCAAGAAATAGAATCTAATCCTAATTTTTTTCTACGTTTATTTACAGAATTAATATATTCTTGTGATTCAGGACATTTGAAGAAATCTGGAAATTCTCTTCGTAAATCTTGAACATAATCATAAGTTACAGCACCTGTTGTGAAATAAGACCTTATTGTCCATCCTTCAAGTTCTGTTATCCCAAAAAAAATTGGATTATCATCAAATACATGATTACAAGCAATAGTTTCTAAATTTTCTACTGTGAAAGCCCTTTCATCTTCCATCCCAACATATTCAAAAGGTAAATTAGTTAATTTAGTAGGTTCTTTTTCAATCTCACTAAATACTTTGGCCATTATTTCATAAATGTTTTGCGAAGTCATGGAAAAAATGACAATTATCTGTTATATAAAGGTTTTTGTTACTCAATTTTTAAAGCATATTTTTCAACATCTTCATCTAATATTTTCTTAGGCCTTATATTTCCATTCGGAGCTGTTTCAAATTCACCTTTGGGTAAAAAGATTCTAGGAAATTCTCCATGCCATTTTCTCTCTCCTAATGGACAACATGCAGAGCAATAATTTCCAAATTCTTGATTTTCATTTAAGCCTAATTCTTTTTTATATTCTTTAAGCTCTTTAGATTCTTTAATAAAAATTTTCATATAATCAGAAGAACACTCGGTTAAAGCAGTATTTTCTAAACATCCACATCTATCGCATTGGAATAAGCTCATTAACCTAAGATTTAAAGCACAATATATAAAAGTTTAGTATTAGAAAATTATTTAAAACATTTCAACATAAGATATTTTGCTTTAATTATTAAAGAGGTGACTAAATGATAACTTTAGGTGGTAACATTAAATTAGATGGATTTGACAAACTTGACTATGGCATGTTGATTGTTGTTAAAAAAATGGTTGGTTTGTTTGCAAGAAAGGTTTCTGAAAATATTGGAGAGCTAGAAGCTTTTGAAGTAATAAAAGAAGATAAAAAAATTACAATAAAAGTTAGCTCTAAAGATAAAAAATTAGAAGAAAGAGCAGAAGGAGATAATTTATTTATGGCTTTAAGCGATGCTTTAAAAGCCATAGAAGATAAATCAAAAAAGTAAACCTTATTAAGGTAATGAGAGATTATAAGCAATATGGCCTGGGCAAAAATAGAAGATAGTTTAGAAATTATTCCAAATGGCTACAAGATTAAAGCTTCAACTATATTTGATTTTGAAGAACTATATATAGAAATGCAGCGTTGGTTTGTGCATTTTGGATACAATTGGACAGAAACTAGATATTTAATATCTGATTTGCCTAATGGTTCAAGACTTTCAGAAATTTCTTGGGTTTGCAATAAAAAAGTAGATGAATATGTTTCTTATAATTTTAATGTAGATTTTAAAGCTACTATTAGTGATGTTGAAGTCAATATAGATAATGTCAAGAAAAAGATGAACAAAGGAAGTGTTGAGTTCAGGTTTAAAGGAACTATGAACAAGAATACTAAAGTTTGGGAGAAAAAGTTTTTTGGACAATTATTAGGCGCCATCTATGAAAAAATATTAATTAGAGACAGACTAAGCGAGACTGAAGATAGATTATTAGGTGAATCAAATAAATTCTTTGATGAAATTAAAACTTATTTAAATATAAAATAATTACTTAAACGGTTCTAATGTTATCCCAAAACTATTTAAATTTAAAATTCCACAATTAGGATATGGTTCTAGAGACATTAATATCACCAAAGTTGGCAGAAGAAAAGCCATTGTATATGTTTATATTAGGAATATTATATGCATCTATAGCTGTTTTCTTATCACTTTGGATTTTCAAAGACCAAGCAAGCTTAATTGTAGTTTTCTTAACAGTATTAGCTTGTGTTCCTTTAATATATAGAACAATACGTTATGAAGAAAAAAAAGATACTGAACTTAAAGATGAAATGAGCAGGTTAAAGCATCATAGAAAAGCCCTAACTTACTTCATTTATCTATTCATGGGATTTGTTGTTGCTTTTGCAGCATGGTTCATATTTTTGCCAGCACATATTGTACAAAATTTATTTTCCGCACAAATGTTAACTATAAATCTAATTAATAATCAAGTTACTGCAAATTCTGTAACTACCTTTGCAACAAGTTTTGGTTTGATGGGAAATATAATTTTAAATAATCTTAAAGTTTTATTTTTCTGTATCTTTTTTGCATTTTTTTATGGTGCAGGAGCAATATTTATCTTAACATGGAATGCATCTGTAATTTCAGCTGCCGTCGGTACTTTTGTGAGAAGCAATTTAGAAAAATATGCTGCACAAGCAGGTTTTGTCAAAGTAGCGGCTTACTTTCACGTCTTTTCAATTGCTTTGTTAAGATATATGACTCACGGCATATTTGAAATATTAGCTTATTTTATTGGTGGCCTAGCTGGCGGTTTGATATCAGTAGCTGTAATTAGGCACGAGCCTGGAGATCCAAACTTCAGAAAAGTAATGTTTGATGCGTTAGATTTATTTATGTTAGCTTTTATAACCATATTAATTGCAGGAGTTATAGAAGTATATATAACGCCGTTAATGTTTTAGGAGGATAAAAAATGAAAACACGATATGTAATTGGAATTTTTGTTGTAGCTTTGTTTGTTGTAACTATTGCAATAACGCAAATTAATCCTGATGTTACAGGAGATGCTATTGAAGTTCAGGCATCTAACCCTGGTTTTTTTGCTAAACTATTTGGTATTAAAAAAGCTGTTAATGAACAAGTACAAGCTGAACTTATAGAAGAAACACAACAAGCTGAACAAATGGGAAATGCTTTAATTAATGAAAATTGTAGAGCTGTTAAAGTTGAAAATTCTCAATTAAATGGGGACAATATTTGTTCAAATACTGGAAAAAATTGTCAATGGATATTTGCTGAAAGAACAAGAACTTACTATGAAACAGAATTAGAAGGTTCACAAATCAATTGTGAAGGTAAAATTCAGGCCGTCATAAAAGAGTATTCTTTTAGCGCAATTGCTTGCTCTGGAATATCTACAGGATTTAATTCAGAATCTTGTTCAAGAATGACAACTGTTGCAAGTGATGAACCTAGACTAGGTGATGTTAAAGTTTCAGAATATCAACCATTTGAAGTAATGTGTTGCTAATTTTTTCTTTTTTAGTTAATTATTTATATTTGTAAGTGTTTAATTTCCATACTAAATATTTTAAAATGGGGGACAAAATGAAAAAAAGAAGTATTTTAATCGTAATGATTATTTCTCTATTATTGGTAAGTGGCTTGGTTTCAGCTGGTTTCTTTGACCAATTATTTGGGAAAAAATTAACAGTTAAACAAAGTGAACAAATAGCTGTTGAAAAAAAGTCAAATATTGAAGCTAAAGAAACTATAAGTAAAAAGACAAATGGGTATGCAGAAGACAATTCTTTGAATATAAAAATATTTTATAAAACTATCCAAGCTCCCAGAAAGCCAACGCTTTACGGAGATTTCGGTGAAGAAGCATTAAATTTTCTAAGGATACAAGGAACTTATGATAATTTTATTGTAAATGCAAAAAAAGGTATTGGGAATCACAGCAATAAATTAGAAATTGAACTGAAAAGTATGCTTAATTGGCAGGCATATAATGCAAGCATTTTAAGCAGATGGAACATAGAAAATAATCAATTGCAATCATTAGGAGATTATTTAGTAACTGAAGAAGAACAAGAATTGCAAATAAAGCAATATGGAAACATTATAGGCAATGGATTAAGCAATAGAAATGTCAACATGTCAAGCAGAGCAATAGTAATTAATCCAAGACAAATGAGCAGTTCTGATAGAGTTAGACTAAATATTCCGCAGGATGTAATATTTGAATTTAACAATTGTGAAGATTTAACTGATTCAGGTGTTGCTGGTTCTTGCGAAAAAGTAATCCATATATTCTCTAATATGAGTGTTGAAGGTTTTGCATTAATGGGCGGAGATGTAGTAAGATTTACTTCAGATGTTTGGATATTAGTTGAAGATAAAGAAGCTTTACAAGAACCTGCTACTGGATGCAAAGATAGTGATGGTGGTTCTGATATTTTTAAAAAAGGAAAATGCGTTGATATTACTTCAAAACTAAACGAAGATTCTTGCTTGAAAACTGGAGAATTAAAGGAATGGTCATGCAATAATAATCTTTGCTTATCCAACCTTACAAGCTGTCCTAAAGATTTTTCCTGCTATATGGGAGAATGTATTAAAAATCAAGAACCTGAACCCTCAAAACAAAGTTGGTTTTTAAAAATCCTAGGAAGATTCCTAGGTTAATTTTTTTACTTTTTTTAGTTAAGTATTTATATTAATTAATTCTTAATAATTAACATTAAAATGGAGGATAAAATGAAAAAATTATATGTTATTTTAACTTTAATTGTTTTAGTTATTGGTGTTTCTGGATTAATGATAGGATTAAAAAATGATGACCCTGTAACTGGACATACAACAGCAGAAATGAATTTCTTTCAAAAGTTATTTGGAATCAAAGTTACTTCGGTAGCAACAGAAAATTCATTGCCTAATCGTGATGCAGAAATGGACAACCCAAATAATCCTGATTTGCCAAATAATAACGATGCAGAAGTGGACAACCCAAATAATCCTGATTTGCCAGGAGAAGATTTAGAAGAAACATGTAAAATTGTAAACACTTTCAATCATGATCTAGAAAGCACTTTAAATGATATATGTCAAGAAGAAGGATTAGAATGTAAAGGAGTAGAGTTTCTTAAAACAATAAAATTATATAATAATGAAGGTAAGATTCAATTTGAAGATAAAAATCATAAGTGGTTACAAGAATCACCAAATTGTGGGTTTAGAATAGAACCAGTATCTCAAAATCAAGAGATGCCTACTTCACTATACTCAGAACCTTATGCAGGTCCAATTTTAATACAAACTGAACCAACCGCAGCACTTTGCTGCTAATTTTTTTATTTTTTAAATTCCAATTAAAGGAAGTATTGTAAGAATCATTGCTAAGATTATTATAACAACTAAAGTCAATATTAAACTAAATAAGAATTTCTTTCTAAAAAAGACTAAATTTACCATATTAGACATTATTGGAAATACTAAAGGCCATACTGCGTTTAATGAATCTCCTAAAACTGAATAATTAAACATGCCGTTTAACATCCTATAAAAATAAATTATAATCATGCCAAACAAACCTGCTAAAGCAATTAATACAGGCGGTAGACCAGATTGAGGTTTCTCAACAATTTCCTCTTTAGAATTACCATTTAAGCCTAACTCTGTCTTGGCTACAGTTAATATGCTAGCAGCTTCAACCCAAGAAACACCATTATCTAGCAAATGTTTTCTTAAGACTGATTCAGAATATCCTTTGCTTAAAGCATCTTTAACATAATTAACAAGAATTTCACGCCTCTCTTCCATATCTATTTTAATAATTTTAACTTATTTAAACATTTTGATAGATAAATTTATAATGATAAAGAGATTTTATTTAAAAAACAAAGGAGGTATAATATGAAAAAAATTGTAATTACTTTGATTATAATTGGAATCTTAGTTTTTTGTGGAATTTCACAAATAGCTTTATTTTCAGAAATTTATGGTAAAGAAGGAATTTTATTAAGTGGAATGGCTACCTTGAATAGTAAAGACCCAACTCCTGTAGTACATAAATCAGAACCTATAAGAAACATGGATCCTGGAAATAGTTGCGGTAATAGTCTTTGTGAAATAAATGAATACCATTATAACTGTCCACAAGATTGTTAATTTTAAAAATGAAATTCGCACATATAGCTGACTGCCATATAGGTGGTTGGTCAGATCCAAAAATGAAAAAGCTTAGTTTGAAAGCTTTTGATAAAGCAATGAAATACTGTGTAGAACATTCTATGGACTTTGTTTTAATTGCTGGAGACTTATTCAATACAGCTTTACCACAAATTGATTTGATTAAAGAAACTGTTGGAATTATGAAAAGAGTAAAAGATGCAGGCATAAAAATTTATGTTATACCTGGATCTCATGATTTCTCTCCAAGTGGCAAAACTATGCTTGATGTTTTAGAAAAAGCCGGATTGTGCGAAAATGTTGTAAAAATTGAAGATAATAAATTATTATTTACTCAAGTAGGAGATATTAAGATTACAGGTATGCTCGGGAAAAAAGGTGGCTTAGAAAAAGAAGATTATAAAGAGTTAGATTTTTCAAACATAGAAAATGAATCAGGCTTTAAGATTTTTATGTTCCATACTGCTATTGATGAACTTAAACCCCAAGGTATGGAAATGATGGAAAGTATGAAAGAAGCTGAGCTGCCAAAAAATTTCGATTATTATGCAGGTGGCCACGTACATTCAATCTTAGAAAAAGATTATAGTACTGGCAAACTAGTTTTTCCAGGAGCTTTATTTCCAAATAATTTCAAAGAAATGGAAGAGTTTAAGCAAGGAGGATTTTATGTTGTGAATTATGATGGAAATTTAACAAAAGAATATGTTCCTGTTAAGCTAAAAGATGTTGTTACTATTGATTATAGTGTTGACAATAAAACTTCTTCAGAAGTCAATGATGAATTAATAGAAAAATGCTCTATATTAGATTCAAATGACAAAATTGTGTTACTGAGGTTAAAAGGAACTTTAAAGCAAGGCAAACCATCTGATTTAGATTTTAAAGAAATATTTTCTAAGATGGATGATGCTTATTTTATTATGAAAAATTCCAATAAAGTTTTATCAATACAGTTTGAACAAAATGACGAAATCAAAGATGTTAAAAATGTTGAGCCTGAATTAATTGAAATGCATGCTTATAACACGAAATTGTTTAATGATTCCAAAATTGAAAAGAGATTAATTACCGATTTAATTCAGTTGTTAGACAAAGAAAGAACTGAAGGCGAAAAAAGTGCAGATTTTGAAATAAGAATTTCTACTGAAGCTTTAAAATCATTAGGATTATAATTTGTCTTTACAATCTTTTCTTACATTTTCATTTGAAAAGATATCGCAATCAAAACAACCATATCCCCTATAATATACCTTGTTATTTTTACAGATGCAACCTTTTTCTATAGTTTGCATAATTGCGTTAGGCATGTCTTCCCATGAACCCTGAGTTAATGTGCAAAACAATTCTTCATCTCTTGCACAACCACCATAAGCTTCAACTGCCTGTTTTAACTCATTTATAATCAAAGGTTTGCAACCTCTTTGACTTTTACAGTCTTCTTTGTTAAGATTTTCACATTCAGCATTAAAAGTAGCATGCTTTCTTAAGTCAACTTTGCTAAAACAATCATAATATTCAGAATAAATCTTTAATTGAGAACAAATTGAAATGTCTTGAGTAATTTCAGCTATTTTCTTTAAACATCTTTCCTTGTAAAAATCTGAAGAAATTAAATCACAAATTACTTTATCTTCTCTGGAGTTAACAAAATTTAGAAAACAAACATCTTTAAGTTCTATCGAAGTTATTGAACTACATAAGGATTTATTATTTGTTTGTAAAGCAGATTCTTCAAAACAAGAATCTTTTATTGATGGATTTTTAATATTAATACAATATTTGCTATCTTTAAAATTTAATGCTAAATCAAAATCCATTATATCCAAAACAGCTAATTCACAAGATTTTTTCGCAATAGTAGTTGTAATGAATTGACATAAGCTAATATCTCTTTTTTCCATTGCTAATTTGATAGTATTTTCTTCTAATGGGATACAACAAACATTATCTTGACTACATGCCAAACCTTCAAACTCCCAAGAACTACATGAAGATTTACAGGTGCCACCTTCATCTGGGCAAGATATTTCAATAAAAAAATGTCCCGATGAATATAAGTAAAGAATCAAATAAAATAATGAAATTATTACAGTTATTACTATTAAATACTTTAATTTAGAAGACCTCTTTTTTCGCATATTTATAAAGTATTTAGAGAATATTTAAAATTATTGCTTAAGTTAAATAAAACTTTAAATAGTCCTATTTTATTCTTTCTGCTGATGATAATAAAAAAGGTGGTTTTGGACAACATTCGTTCATATTTAAATGCCGAAATAGATATTCCTCCGGGAAGCTTGTTATTAGCAGGAAATATCGGTTCCGGCAAATCCACAATCTTAATGGCAATAGATTTTGCCTTGTTCGGTATTAGAAGGGGAGAACTTTCAGGCGCTTCCTTGTTAAGAAACGGGGAAGATAAAGGCAGGGTAGAATTACATTTTGATATTGATGGCAAGAATGTTGTCATTAACAGAGGTTTAAAGAGAAGCAAAACAAGTGTTATTCAAGACTCAGGATTTATTTCTATAGATGATGAAGAAAAGAAAGGAACGCCTATTGAGCTTAAACAGCATATCTTAGATATGTTAAATTATCCTAAGGAAGCCTTGACTAAGAATGATTTATTGTATAGATATACTGTTTACACTTCACAAGAACAGATGAAACAGATTTTAACATGCGATAAAGAGGATAGATTAAACACTTTAAGAAAAGTTTTTGGAATTGACAAATATAAAAGGATAAGTGAAAATGCCAAGATTGTAATTTCTAAATTGAAAGATAAAAGAAAAGAACTAGCTGGTTATATTTCAGATTTAGTAAATAAAAGAGATTCTGAAAAAGCTAAGAAAGAAGAGTTATTAGAGTTTGAGTTAAAATTAAAGAATTTAACGCCTAAACTTGAAAGTTCTAATTTGAATGTTAAAAACAAAAAAGAAAATATTAGTTTAATTGAAAAAAAGATGGAAAGGATTAGGGAATTAAAAAAAGAGATTGAGTTGGCTGATTTAAAATTAAAACATTTATATGAACAAAAGCAAAGAAACTCAGAGGAAATTAAACAATTAGATGCTGTTATCACTAATTTTAAAAAAGTTGAGATTAAAGAAGATTTGCATTTGCATATTGAAAACAAGAAAAAAGATATTCTGGAGCTTGAAAATTCTTTAACTGAAATCAGAAACTTGATTCAAGAATTGAAAGTTAAAAAATTACATGCTGAAGATAAGAAATCTAAGATTTCTGAATTAAACAATTGTCCTACTTGTTTCCAAGAAGTTAGTTCAGAACATAAAATAAACATAATCGAAGAAGAGACATTTAAGTTGAATGATTTAACTTTAAAATATAAATTAAATGGGGAGAAAGAACAAGAATTGAATGCCTTAAAATCTAAATTGAATGAAGATTTAGATAAATTAAGAGAAGAAGAAAAATTAATTTTGGTTGCTCAGTCTAAACTAAGAGAGTTTGATGAAAAAATTAATAAGAAAAAATCTTTAGAAGAACAATTGTCAAGTATAGATAAAGAAAGTAAAGACCTTCAATTCAAAAAAGATTCTAAATTATTAGGATTAAAACAATTTGAAAATTTTGATGCAGAATTTAGCAATGCAAAAGAAGATTTGGATAAAGCTTTAGACGGACATAGAACATTAGAAGTTCTTAAGGCTGAATTAGATACTAGCTGTAGAATGTTAAAAACTGTTATTGAATCTTTAGAGAAAGAGATTGCCAATAAAGAGGCTGCCAGAAAAAACTTTGAACATATTTCTAGTTTACAAACATGGTTAAATGACCAATTCATTCCATTAATGGGAAATATGGAAAAACATATCATGTTTAGAGTGCATGAAGATTTTAGTTCTTTATTCTCTAAATGGTTCTCTATGTTGATTGAAAATGATTCAATGGAAGTCAAGTTAGATAATGAATTTACGCCATTAATTGAGCAGAATGGTTATGAAACAGATTATGACTTTTTATCTGGTGGTGAAAAGACAGGGGCTGCCTTAGCTTACAGATTAGCTTTAAACCAAGTAATCAACAACATTATGAGCTCTATAAAGACTAGATCTATTATTATCTTAGATGAGCCTACTGACGGATTTTCAAGTGAACAATTAGATAATATGAGGGCAGTATTAGATGAATTAAGCATTGGACAAATAATTATTGTTAGTCATGAACCTAAGATTGAAAGTTTTGTTGAGAATGTAATTAGGTTTGAAAAGAATGAACATATTAGCAAGGTTTTATAGAAAATGCAAAGTGATGAATGGGATGGATTTAGTGAAGATTATGACAAGAAAGTTTTTTCTTTAACTAGTATCCCACAGAGAAGAAAACAAATTTTAGATTTAATAAATTCAGGTTTAATTTTAAACTTAGGTTGTGGTTCAGCTACTTATTTAAATAAAGATTTAGTTAAAGATAATAAAGTAATAGCTACAGATTTTTGCCAGGCTATGTTAGATATAGCACAAAAGAATTTTCAACATCCTAATCTAGAATATATTTTAGCAGATTCTAAAAATTTACCTTTTGAAAACGAATCTTTTGATAACATTATATCTGTTAATTCTATTTTACCTCCTGAAAGAAAAGAAGTGTATCAAATGGGAAAAGAAATTAATCGAGTTCTAAAAAAAGATGGAAAATTTATTGCTTTTCTTGTATCTTATGATAGCACCCAAAAAGGTATGAAATATTTTAATATGAAATTAAAAATAGATGATAAACAATTAAGAGTTAATGATACCATTGGTTGGCAATGTTATCATACGCCTGATTCTATTAAAGATTTAATGAGAAAATCAAATTTTCAGGATTATAATTTTAAAAAAGTATTTTTAAAAACTAAAAAAGAAATTCAAGAAATAAAAAGACTTTATGACATAAATACTTCAAAATCTTTAATTTATGAATATCTTTTAGTGGCTAGCAAGGTTTTATAGAATACAATTCATCACTCTGTGCACAAGAAATCATTTCTTTAACTTTTAGCATAGGCAACACTTCAACTGATTTAATTGTCCCGATTGTATCATCATGATCTACTAAAATTTGGGTTATTCCTGCTATTCCTAAATCTTTTTCTATTTTTGAGCCGTAAGCACTTGCTGACCCAATAACTCTTACATTAAATCCTGTTAAAGCTACCTGGCCTTGATTTTCTATCAGTAACTTAAGTTGATTATTTTCTAAACATCCATTTCTTAATTTAATTTTAGAATTTGCACAGAACATTGTTTGGTCATTCTTATCATCAGCACCTTCCTGAATATCAGAAGAAAAACCTATACCCCATATGATAATCGCTGCAGCAATTACAACTGTTAAGCCTATTATTAAGACTGTAGCAATAATTGCACTCATACCCCTTTTATGCATACAATAAATAAAATAAAGAGTTATTTAAACGTTATTGTTTCTTTAATGGTTTGTAAAGCAAGTTTCCATCTTCATCTTGTACACCGCACCTTGTTATCATCATTGCCATAGCATGATTTACACAAACATCGAAAAGCGCTTTTGCTGCCGGGCAAGAAGTATAAGGTGGTTGATCATTCATACAATTACAATTATAGCATAAACATTCTTGTCTTCTTGTTACATCCATTTCTGTATTAGCCCATATTTCTTTTGGATCTTTATCTGTTTTCTTTTTTGGATTTATTACTTGTTCAATTGTCATATTATCACCTTTTATGTAAAAAGGATATCTTATTTATATAATTTTAGGTCAAAAAACTTTTATATCCTTAAAAACCATCATTATCTTATGTTAAGCAACTTATTTTGGAAGAAAAAAATCCCTGAAAAGATTCCTAAATCGATGCAGTTAGTTATTCAGGAATTAAAAAGATCTGAAAATCAATTGGATTGTTTGAAAAAAACTTATGCAATCCTTACTTCAAAATATTATGGGCAAAAATTAAGAACTTTCTTAATGTTCTTTAGTTTGCTTACAACAGACTTAGAGAAGATTTGGAAGAAATCTAGATATTTACATTGCACAACTTTCGATTATTTATTCCTTGATGGGATAGGAATACCCCGCAGCTTGCTGCGGAATTATTTAACCACTTGCCACTTGACAAAGATGCGAATAAGGTTTATAAATTCCTTTCAGTTTTTTGTGAATAGGTGATTTGATATTTTAAAGACATA
>JAHIMK010000116.1 GCA_018896675.1 Nanobdellota archaeon | reverse complement strand
GCGGATCAGGCCATGCAGATAAATGGTGTGGAACGGAACCTGGCCGGTGAATTCCAGCCCCATCATGATCATACGCGCCACCCAGAAGAACAGGATGTCGTAGCCGGTCTCCATGATGGCGGTCGGGTAGAAATACTTGTAATCCGGCGTCTCATCCGGCCAGCCGAGGGTGGAGAACGGCCACAGACCGGAGGAGAACCAGGTATCCAGCACATCCGGGTCCTGCTCGATCCTGGCCGAGCCGCAGTGGGCGCATTCCAGCGGGTCCTCGCGGGCGCAGGTCTGCTTTCCGCATTCGGCGCAGTACCAGACCGGGATGCGGTGTCCCCACCACAACTGGCGGCTGATGCACCAATCCTTGATATTTTCGAGCCAGTTGTAATAGATCTTTTCGAAGCGCTCCGGGACGATGCGGATGCGCCCGTCCTTGACCACTGCCAGCGCGGCCTCGGCCAGTGGCGCGATCTTGACGAACCACTGCGTGGAGATCATCGGCTCGACGATCTCGCCGCCGCGCTCGGAGCGCGGGATGGTGGTGCGGTACGGCTCGGTCTTGATGGTCAGACCAGCCGCCGCCATATCCGCCCATAAGTTTTTACGGCACTCGAATCTGTCCTGACCCTGGTACGGGCCGCCGCTTGCGGTGACGCGCGCCGCCTCATCCAATACAGATAGGATCGGCAGGTTGTGCCGCTGGGCGATGGCGTAATCATTCGGGTCGTGGCCGGGCGTGACCTTGAGCGCGCCCGTGCCGAACTCGCGCGAGACATACTCATCGGCGATGACCGGAATCTCGCGCCCCAGCCTCGGCACGATGACCTTGCGCCCGATGTATTTCTTGTAGCGTTCGTCTTCGGGATGCACCGCCACCGCCGTATCGCCGAGGATGGTCTCCGGGCGGATGGTGGCGACGGGGATATAGACCTGTGAGGTCTCAGCCCCTTCGGGGTGCTTCGCGAAGACCTCACAGGTCTCTGCCAAAATGTATTTGAAATAATACAGCGTCACATCCTCTTCGCTGTACTCCACTTCCAGATCGCTGACCGCCGTCTTCAACCCCGGCGACCAGTTGACCAGCCGCGGGCCGCGATAGATGAGTCCCTTCTCGTACAGGCGCACGAAGGCCTCGCGCACCGCCCGCGACAGGCCCTCGTCCAGCGTGAAGCGCTCGCGCTCCCAGTCGCAGGAGGCGCCCAGGCGGCGGATCTGGTTGCTGATGATGCTGTGATACTTCACCTTCCACGTCCAGGCGCGCTGGATGAATTTTTCGCGCCCCAGTTCCTCGCGGGTCACCTCTTCGGTGCGCATCAGGTCTTTCTCCACCTGCAACTGGGTGGCGATGCCGGCGTGGTCGCTGCCCGGCAGCCACAGCGCGGGGATGCCTTTCATGCGGTGATAGCGGATCATCAGGTCTTCCATCGAGACGAACATGGCGTGGCCGAGATGCAGTTCGCCGGTGACGTTGGGAGGCGGGATCGAAATGACGAAGGGCTTTTTGGCTGGGTCGAAGCCGGGCTGGTTCGGGTCGTTGGACGGCTTGAAGTAGCCGCCCGCCTCCCACATCGCATAAATGCGCGGCTCGGTGGATTTGAAGTCGTAGGCTTTGGATAAATCAAAATTGGACATAAGTACCTCCTGTTTTACCGCAGAGAACGCCGAGAGCGCAGAGATCGTTTATCATTCTCCGCGTTTGCCTGCCCCCGTAAGGGGGTTGCGGTCTCCGCGGTGAAAATCACGGCTTGATCCATTCCAGCGGGGCGACAGCTACATCGCCAGAGGTCAACGTGGCGACCCACGGCCAGCCGGCGGTGGTGATGTACCACTTGCCCGTATCCGGGTTGTAGACGAATTCGGGCGCGTGCGCCTCCAGCCGGGTCAGCAGCGTGGGCGAGTTATCCAGGCCGCGATAGAGGCCGAAGTCGTAGGGATTGTCCGCGTGAAAGACCAGCGTGTCATTGTAACTTTCCGGGTTCGGCCAGATTTGGAAGAGCATCAGGATGCCCGGCCAGAAGAACGAGTCGTTGTTGTAGGTCAGCGAGAGATAGTAATGCCCGCCGTAATTCACTACGAACGGTGACTCCAGCGAAGAGAAGGGCGAATTGCGTTCGCTGCCCCAGCCGCTTTGCAGCGCCGCGCCGATGTACTGCCACTCGCTCAGGTTGAAGGATTGATAGACATCCACCTGCGAGTAGTACGCGCCGCGCGCCGTGGTGTAGAGCAGCCACTGCCCCGGCGCGGCCTGCATGACCATCGCATCGCGGAAGAACTTGTGATATGGCGCGGGCATGGTCACAGCGTGGTTCTCCCAAACGATGCCATCCGCCGAGGTCATCTGGTGCAATTTGTGCGGCGACCAGAACATGTGGTATTGTTCACCATAGTGGATGACGTGCGGCGCCCAGGCCAGTTCGCCGAAATCGGCAACCGGATCGGCCTCTGTCATGCCGCCCGCCGGGGGGAAGTCGGCGCTGACGGCGGCGGCGAAGTATTTCTCCTGGTTGTAATCGCCATTCGTCTTCGAAGTGATGCCCACCAGCCGCCAGTCCCCTGCCGCATCCTGGAAGATGGTGTGGTCGTTGACGTAGTCGCCGGATACCTGCGGCATGAACAGCGTCTGCCACCCGCTGGCGATGCGCGGGATAAGGACGGGCGAGGCGCTCTCGAGCGCATCCGCGGACGCCTCTCCGATAACCCGCGCCTGGCCGCCATCCCTCGGCGCAGCCAGCACCCGGAACGCTCCGCCCCCCTCCCGCCACAAGAACGAACCAAACTCGGCATCGCCAATTTCGACCCACTCGCCGTTTTCCTGCCTTTCGACGAGGTAGGTTTCACGCTCGGGGTCGGCGATCCAGCCCAGGTGGATCCAGCCGGAACCGGCCGCCACTTGAACGCCGACCTGCGCTTGGCGCTCGCGCACCCGTTCACGCGGGATCGAACCGTAGAAATCGGTCGTCAGCGGCGACTCCACGTACCAGCGCACGCCGACCTCCAGCAGCAGCCAGAGGGCAAGCAGGGATGCAACGGTGATCAAAATGACCTTCCAAGATCGTTTGGCTTTCATGTTTCATTCTCCTGTGTTCACTGATCACTGGTTACTGATCACTATTCACTTTCCTCACTCCGCCATCCGGGGGAGATATATTGGATTTGCTTGAATGGTTTGACCTGCTCGCCAACCGCCTCGCGCATGATATTGCCGGAGATGTGCATCAGCGTATCGCTGTAATCGGCAATGACGCCCATCGCCGCCAGGCAGGGATAGTGATGGTGCAGCATCCCAGCCTTCTCCTCAGCCTCGTCCGCCGAAACGCCGGCCAGGTGTTCGGCGGCGTAACGGGCGCAGCCGCAGACCGAATCCCGCCTCACCTCGGTGCGGGTGATGAGGCGCGTCTT
>JAHIMK010000040.1 GCA_018896675.1 Nanobdellota archaeon | reverse complement strand
GTAGAAATAGTGTTTATTAGACAAGTTTAGGTGATTAATATTACTCCTATAAAGATTAACACAATAGATATAACCTTTAAAATTAAAGCTGATTTACTCATTTCTTCTTTCAATATTTTAGGTGAAAATATACTAAAAACTACAGCAAAAATTAAAACAAAAAAAGGCTGCAAAGAAGCTAAAGCCCTAACTAAAGTAACAGGACCTAAAGCAATAGAATATATAAAAGACAATACCCCTACTAATGCTAAACATTGTCCTAACAATAATAATAAAATAATTTTTTTACTTTGCCTTCTTAATGTTAAAGAAACAGCAGGAAAATTTAAGTAAATTATAATTAATAAAGCAGGCAACATAGTAAGTCTAAAATAAGCATATATTGACCAAAAATCAGCAAAATTCAATAAATATTTTACAATAATATCTCCAATAGAAAACACAAATGCAACACAAATTATTAATAAATAAGGTTTTATAGAATCAAAAGTCATTGATTTTTTAAGAGATAATAATAATGCTCCAAAGATTAATAAAAATATTCCAATGTATTGAGAGAAAATAAAAACTTCTCCTAAAAATACAAAAGCAAAAATTAATGTAAATAAAGGACTTAATTGTAATAATGGAACCAACTTTGAAACTTCACCTTTCATTAATGATTTGAAATAAAAATAACTAACTAAAATAAAGAGATTACCATAAATAGCAGCTAAAAAGATATGAAAATAAGAAAGTTTTTCAAGGCCATGCACTAAATAGATAATTAAAGATGTAACCAAATGTACAAAACCTAAAGCAACTAAAAGAACAGCAGGCCTTTTAATTTTATTACCAATAAAATATTTGTCAAAGATATTGCCACTTGCCCAAAAAAAGGCGGCCAATACTGAAAATAAAATCCACATAGAAAACATAGAATTATTACCTAGTTAATAAGAGTTATTAAATTTTCAACCCTATTTTAAAATTCTTACCTTTAATCTTCTCTGGATATAATTTAAACCCTTTATCTTCAAAATAAAGAGCTGTAGCCCCTACTTTAGTCTTTATCTCCTCTCCCCAGCTTTGTAATCCAAATTCAGATTCAATCGAAAGCTTAATCTTATCTTGTTTCTTAAGACCGCTTTCCTTCCTCAGGCTCTGAATTCTTCTTACTACCTCTCTGGCGAACCCCTCAGCTTCTAAATCAAGACTTAATTTAGTATCTATATAAACATTTCCCTGTTTAAACTCAGCAGATGTCAAATTTTCCGGTAATTCTTCTTTAACATTAATATGTTTTCTTTCTAAAGTAAATCCTAAAACTTCTAAAGTTCCTTTATCTCTTAACTTTTGCATTTTTTCTTCATCTAAAACTTCTAAAATTTTTCTAGAATCCTGCTTAAAATCTTTTCCTAATTGACCTTTGTTAGGACTAACTTCAACTCTAGCGCCAGCTATCTCATCTTTAACTTCTAATTTTTTAACATTAGTTTGATTTTTAATTAAATTACCTAATGCATTAACAGATTCCTTAACTTCAGGAATAGAAGATACAACTGTAGCAAATGGCAAGGGCCATCTTACTCCCAAGTTGGCTTTTTCCCTTGCAGCTAAAATGGCCTGAACAATATTTTGTGAATCAGAAAACTCTTTTTCTAACTTCTCATCAATTTTTTTTGCATTAAATTTAGGCCAAGAATAAAAGTGGATACTTTCTTCTTTTAAATCAAAAGCTTCTTTCAAATTCAAATAAATCTTCTCAGCAATAAACGGTGTTAAAGTAGCTTGCATTTTCAAAGTTTCAAACAACACATTAAATATTGTATGTAACACTAACTCCGGATTATCGACAACTTTATCTCTTGTTAATTTAATATAAGTTCTACTTAATTCTAAAAATAAATTTTCTAAAATTTTAGGAACTTCATCTAACTTATATTCTTCATAAACTTCTGTTAATTTTTTAATAGATCTATGCAATAATGAATTAATATATTTCTCTTCAATACCTACACCTTTAGGTTTAACTTTACTTGGATTAATTCCTTCATTTTTAGCATACTCAATCAAATACTGATGGACATTCCATAATACTACTAAATGCCTATGCCTTTGAGCAGCTTCAGTCCAGCTAAAACTAATATCTTCACCAGCAGGAGTACTACACATATAATATCTCAATGTATCAGCACCATGCTTGTCAATAAGTTCATAAGGTGAAATAATATTACCTAAACTCTTAGACATTTTTTGACCATCAATACCTGTTAACATACCATGCATATATACAGCTTTGAAACAAGGCTTTTCTAAAGCAATCATAGAAGCTACCATTAACAAATTAAACCAACCTCTAACTTGTTCTTTTGCTTCTAAAATAAAGTCAGCAGGAAAATATCTATCAAAATAATCTTTCCTTTTTGGAAACTCCAAACAATTCCATGAAGCAGAACCAGCATCAATCCATACATCCAAAATATCTGGAATTCTTTTCATTAAATGACCACACTTACATGGAATAGCAACCGCATCAATCCAGGGTTTATGTAAATTATTAGGAATATTTTTAGCTTTCAACTTTTTTAATTCATCAACACTTTCTACAACAACATATTCATTACATTTATCACATCTCCAAATTGGAACAGGTGTACCCCAAAACCTTTGCTTTGTAATACTATTATCTCTCAAATGATTTAACCAAGACTCAAAAGCATTTTTTCCAGCATCTGGAACCCAATATGATTCACTATTCGCTTTCAACATCTTTTCTTTCAAATCTTCAACCTTGAAGAACCATTGTTTGGTTGCTCTAAAAACAACAGGGTTATGGCACCTTTCACAATGAGCATAATCATGTTCAACAGAAACAACAGCTAACAATACTCCTGCCTCTTCTAAAGCATCAATAAACTTTTGATCATCTTTCTTAGCAACCAATCCAGAAAATTTCCCTACATTATCTGGAAATACTCCATACTCATCAATAACATTAAACGGAGGAATATTATTAACATACCCAACTTCATAATCTTCAGGACCACAACCTGGAGCACAATGTACTAAACCAGAACCAGCACTCAAGGTTACATATTCTTCTGACAATAATATTGTATGGACTTTAGGATGATTTTTCTTTAATTCAGCATATTGTTTAATTTCATTAGCCCATGGATGGACATATTCTACACCTTCTAAAGTTTCTCCTTTAAACTCTTCAAGAATTTTCAATTTTTTGTTAAAAACACCGCCCATTAAAGCTCCAGATAAACCTTTAGCCATAATCCATTTTTCACCATCAGCATCAACTTTAACATAATCTAATTCAGGGTTAACCATTATAGCTAAATTTAAAGCAATAGTCCAAGGAGTTGTTGTCCAAATAATAAAAAATTCATTCTTCTTTCCTTTTAATGGAAACTTAACAAAGATAGAAGGCTCTGTAACTTCTTTATATTGGCATTCATGCTTAGCTAATGCAGTTGCACAACTAGAACACCAAGTTATTGTTCTTAATCCTTCATACAATCTATCTTTCTCATGCGCTTTTTTAATTAACCACCAAATACCTTCAATATAACTATTTCTTATTGGCCAATAAGCATTTTCATAATCCATCCAAATACCCATGCGCCATAAATCAATATCCATTTGTTTAGCATTAGTAGAAGCAAATTTCAAACATTCTTGTGAAAACTTTTCTAAACCAAACTTAACAATATCTTCTTTAGTTTTCAAGTTAAATAAAGCTTGAACTTTATGTTCAGTTGGCAAACCATGCATATCATATCCCGCTCTATCCCAAACATCTAATCCTTGCATCCTTTTAAATCTTAGAATCATATCTTTCAAAGAATTGTTCCATGCATGACCCATATGTAATTTTCCGCTGGTATATGGCGGACCTTGTAAGAAATAGAACTTTTTCTTACCTTTGTTCATTTCAGAGACTTTTTTATAGATTTCATTCTTTTCCCAAAACTCTATAATCTCATTTTCCACAGATTTAAAGTCATACATAAGGAAAGAAGAGGTAATAGTATATTTAAAAAGTTTGTGTCTAAAGGGATAATTTAATATTTGATTATTATTTTCCATTATCTATTCTGTATTATGAATTCTAGAAAACCTAAATCTTTATATACCCATTTGCTCATTATTCTAACTATCAATATTTTGTGGTTTTTGAAGGCTTAAACTACAATATGTTGTATACTATATATTGTAGGTGAAAAGAGTGAGATGTCCTTATTGTGATAATAATAAACTAAAAGTTACGGATAAAAGACCTAGTAACAACAATAAAGATATCAGAAGAAGAAGAGAATGTTTACGTTGCAATAAAAGATTTACAACATATGAAAGAATAGAAGAAGTAGTTTTAACAGTTATCAAAAAAAATGGTAAAAAAGAGCCCTATTCTAGAATAAAAGTTTGGGCAGGAATTCAAAAGTCCTGCAAAAAACTATCTATTACTGAAAAACAGATGGAAAAAGCATTAAGTAAAATAGAAAACAAGATCAAAAAATACAAAGAAATCAAAAGTAAAAAAATAGGAGATTATGTATTGGCTGAATTAAAGAAACTTGATGAAGTTGCATATTTACGTTTTGCATCCATTTACAAATCATTTGAAGATGTAGATTCATTCAAAAAAGAGTTGAAGTTACTTAAGAAATAGGTGAAAAATGAAGCATATTAGAAAGAGAGATGGCAGTGTAGTACATTTTAAAGTTGAAAAAATAGAAGAAGCTATATGGAAAGCAGCTAAAGCAGTAGGTGGACAAAATAGAGACAAAGCAAAAGAATTAGCAGAAGAAGTAATATCCATATTAAATGAACGTCATCAAGAGGGCTATATCTCAGATGTTGAAGAAGTTCAAGATTTAGTTGAAAAAACTTTGATTGAAAATGGCCATGCAAAAACTGCAAAAGCATACATACTTTACAGAAAATCTCATGAGGAACTTAGAAACGTAAAAGGATTATTTGACACAATAGAAGCTGTTGAAGATTATATTGGTTTAAATGATTGGATGATTAAAGAAAATTCTAATATGGGTTACTCATTACAAGGGCTTAATAATTATATTTCTACAAAGATAGTTAGCAATTATTGGTTAAGAAGAATTTATCCAGAAGAAATAAGAAAGGCACATGAAAATGCAGACCTACATATTCATGATTTAGGCACATTAGGATCATATTGTTTTGATAATAAAACTAAAATTTTAACTGAAAATGGTTGGAAATTTTTTAAAGATGTAATTGAGGGAGAAAAAGTTGCAACAAAAAATTTAAAGAATGGAAGATTAGAGTTCCAAGAACCTTATGATAAACAAGTATATAGTTATAATAAAGAAATGTATTCTTTTGAAGGAAGAGGAGTATCCTTACTTGTTACTCCTGAACATAGACTTTTAGTTAGAAGAAAACATAAAAAATCTTGGGAGTTTGTAAATCCAACAGAATTTAAGTATGGAATGGAATTTGATAAAAAACTTTCTTGGAAAGGAAAAGATGTAAAGCAATTTAATATCCCTTTTATAAAAGGAGGAAATAGGAAAAAAAACATAGGAAGCATTAATATTGAAAATTATTTAGAATTTATGGGGTGGTATCTTTCAGAAGGCTCGGTTTACGAACCTTCAAAAGGAGATTATAGAATAAGTATTGCACAATCTGAAAAAAAATATAGAAATGAAATTTTAAATCTATTAAAAAAAATGAATTTAAAATTTAATAATTCTTCAAAATTTAATATACATCTTCATTCTAAAGAATTATTTAATTATTTAAAAAAATTTGGGACTAGCAAATTTAAATATGTCCCAAATAATATTAAAGAACTTAACTCAAAGTTAATTAAAAAATTTTTAACTACATTATTCAAAGGAGATGGAAGCTTTTCAAAAACAAGGAAATTTTATAAATATTTCACAACTTCAAAAAAACTTGCTGAAGACGTAGTAGAATGTTTATTAAAAATTAATCTTTGTGGAACAATTTCAAAAAGAAAAGGAAATAGTTATATGGTTTCTGTTGAAAATAATCATTTAACTCCAATTTATAGGAAAAAAGTCATTAAGAAAAAATATAATAGAAAAGTTTATGATTTTTCGGTTAAAAATGGAACTTTAGTTGTAATGAGAGAAGGAAAAGTTGTAATCTCAGGAAATTGTGTTGGATGGGACTTAAAAGATCTTTTAATGCAAGGATTTAGGGGAGTTCCAGGAAAATTAGAAGCTAATGCCCCTAAACATTTTAAAACCGCTTTAGGACAAATAGTTAATTTCTTTTATACATTACAAGGTGAATGCTATTCAGAGGATACAGAAGTATTAACAGAAAATGGATGGAAACTTTTCAAAAATTTAGATAAAAATAAAGTTTTTACTTTAAATCAAAAAACTAAAAAAATTGAGTTACAAAAACCAATCAAGTACTTTGAATTTAAAAACCAAAGCATGAACCATTTTTGTAATAATAAAATAGACCTTTTAGTAACGCCGAACCATAATATGTTAGTTGCAAAATATAGGCCAGATAAAAAAAGAGACAACTATGAATTATGTTGGGTAACTGCTGATAAGTATAATCCTAATATACACCTTATCCCTAAAGGAGGGACTTGGATAGGGCAAAAAATAATGAAGTTTAAATTGCCTCAGGCCATAATTAAAAAATACCCAAATTATGGGGAAAAATGGGTCAAAGAAAAGATACCAACAATAAGCATCCCAATGAAAGATTGGTTGGCTTTTTTTGGACTTTGGATTGCAGAAGGATCCTGTTCAAAAATATTAAAAAAACCTAAGACAAGGAAAGCTTATTATGAATATTATACAAGGATAAGCCAAAATAACAAAAAGAATCATAAAAAAATAGAGGAAATGTTGAACAAACTTCCTTTTAATTGGAATAAAAAAATAAATAAAAATAATACTGACTTTGTAATCTATAGCAAACAATTGTATAATTATTTATCTCAATTTGGAAAAAGTAAAGATAAATTTATTCCTAATGATATCAAAGCATTATCTAAGAATTTACTCCAAATATTATTCAGCTGGATGATGCTCGGAGACGGGCATATCAATAATGGAAATTATGAATATTATACAAATAGTAAAATATTAGCCGATGATGTCCAAGAAATAATCTTAAAGTTAAATCATAATGCCAATATAAGAAAAAAGAATAACAAACTAGGAAGTTGGTATGTTATTGCAATATCAAGAACGAAATATTTTAAAATAAATAAGAACTCAATTAAAAAAATAAAATATAATAAGAAAGTTTATTGTGTTGAAGTTCCTAACCATACTTTATATGTCAGAAGAAATGGAAAAGCATGTTGGTGTGGAAATAGTGCCGGAGCTCAGGCATTTTCCAATTTTGATACTTTATTAGCCCCGTTCATAAGATATGATAATTTAAGTTATAAAGAAGTAAAGCAAGCCATGCAAGAATTTATTTTCAACATGGCAGTCCCAACAAGAGTTGGATTTCAAAGCCCATTTACAAATATAACTTTAGATTTACAAGTTCCTGAATTTATGAAAAGTGAACATATAATCATTGGTGGTGAAATGAAAGAAGCAACTTATGGTGACTTTCAAGAAGAAATGAATATTTTCAATAAAGCTTTTGTTGAAGTTATGATTGAAGGAGATGCAACAGGCAGAGTATTTACATTCCCTATTCCAACATATAATATTAGTAAAAAATTTGATTGGGATAATCCTGCTTACGAACCTATTTGGGAAATGACAGCAAAATATGGAATCCCCTATTTTTCTAATTTTGTAAATTCTGATATGAATCCTGAAGATGCAAGAAGCATGTGTTGCAGATTAAGACTAGATCAAAAAATGTTAAGAAAAAGAGGTGGCGGTTTATTTGGATCTAATCCGCTAACTGGTTCAATAGGTGTAGTTACGATAAATATGCCTAGGATAGGATTTTTAGCGAATAATGAAAAAGAATTTTTTGTAAGGCTTGACCAATTAATGTATATTTCAAAAGAAAGTCTTGAAATTAAAAGGAAAGTCATTGAAAAATTCACAGATATGGACCTTTATCCTTATTCCAAATTTTATCTAAAATCAATAAAAGAAAGATTTGGAAGATATTGGGAAAACCATTTTGGAACTATCGGATTGCTTGGAATGAATGAAGCAATCATTAACCTTATGCCTGAAGAAAATATTTCTTCTGAAAAAGGCAGAGCCTTTGCAATTAAAGTTCTTGATTTCATGAGAGAAAGGTTAGAACAATATCAAGAAAAAACAGGTAATATCTATAATTTAGAAGCAACGCCTGGTGAAGGAACAACATACAGATTTGCAAGGGCTGATAAAAAAAGATACAATAATATTATTGTAGCTAATGAAATAACTTACAAAGAAAGAGCAGTCCCTTATTATACAAACTCCACCCATCTCCCTGTAAATTATACAACGGATATCTTTGAAGCTTTAGAGCTGCAAGACGAACTACAGTCAAAGTATACGGGCGGAACAGTTTTCCATGGATTTGTTGGAGAAAAAATGAGTAAAGAAGGGATTAAACTTCTTGTGAAAAAAATTTCAGAGAATTTTAAGTTACCTTACTTTACAATCACTCCAACATTTTCCATTTGTCCAAAACATGGATATATTGCAGGAGATCATGAATATTGTCCTAAATGTGATCAAGAAATAGGGTATGTTAAAAAGGAGGTTAAAAATGGAACGAACAAAATGCGAGAGGTACTCAAGGATAGTAGGCTATCTGAGGCCATTAAACCAATGGAATGAAGGTAAACAAGAAGAGTGGAAAGATAGAAAATTATTCAAGTGTACCCATGTTAATTAAAGATATTCAAAAAAATACTTTTATTGATTATCCAGGAAAAATAGCTTGCACTTTATTTATTCAGGGTTGTAATTTTAGATGCGGCTTTTGCCATAACCCTGAATTAATGGAAATGGATTGCCAAGGCATATCAAAAGAGAAAGTATTAAAATTTCTTGAAAAAAGAAAAAAATATCTTGAAGGAGTATGCTTAACTGGAGGCGAACCCTTGCTTACTTTAGATTTAGAATTTCTAAAAAAAATAAAAGTAATAGGATATAAAATAAAAATAGATACTAATGGCAGCCAACCTAAAAAATTAAAAGAAATCATAAATAAAGGACTAGTAGATTATATTGCCATGGATATAAAGTGTTCTAAAGAAAAATATGGATTATTAACTCATTCTAAAATAGATTTAAAAAAAATAGAACAAAGCATAAAAATTATTTCAGAATTTCCTAATTACGAATTTAGGACTACAGTTATTTCAGGAATACACACTAAAAATGAAATGCAAAAAATAAAACTTTGGCTCCTAAAAATAACAAAAAAACAAAAATTAAAAAATTATTATCTTCAGGGATTTTACGCAAGACCTGATAAAATGAATAATAAAGATTTTAATTTAATTATATCAACTAAATATCCATTATTAAAAGAGTTAAAAGAATATTTGAAAAACCATTTTGAAGTTTGTCAAATAAGAAATTAAGGATTATTTACTTTTATCATAACTTGATTTATCTTTTTCCTATCTACATCTACTATTGTTATTTCATGACCCTGTAATTCTAATTTTTCTTTTTTCTTAGGTATTCTCCTAATCTTTCTAAGAATAACTGCACTAATAGAATCTGTAGGTTTACCTGGTAATTTAATTTTTAAGGTATGATTTATTGACTTAATTTCAGTTAAACTATCAACCATAAATGTATTATTATCTAATTTCTTAATCAAATAATCAACAGTATCACTTTCATGATCACTTTCATCTATTATTTCACCAACTAATTCTTCAAGTAAATCTTCCATAGTAACTAAACCAATTATCTCGCCATAATCATTTACAATCATAGATAAATGGATTCTTCTTTTTTGAAATTCTTTAAACATATCGCTTAACATTATATGCTGTGGTACAAACAAAGCAGGCATTTTTATTGATTTAAGTTTTTTAGACCTATTTTTATTAGAAATCAATGATAACAAAATATCTTTAATATGAACAAAACCAATTATGTTATCCCTTGCCTTAGTATATAATGGAAATCTTGAAAATCTAGAACTTTTTACAATATTAATTGAATCTTCTATAGACATTGAACCTTCTAAACAAATCATTTCATCCCTATTAGTCATAACTTCAATAACAGCAACATCATTAAATCGTAAAACATTTTCAATCAGTTCTCGTTCTTCGGGTAACACATGGCCGTGTTCTTCACTCATTTCAACCAAAGCTTTAATTTCTTCTTCTGTTGCAACTTTTTTAGATATTGGTCCTCTTGAACCAGCTAGTAGAATAGTAATTTTTTCAAATAAATATACAAAAGGATACAATAATTTAATTAAAAACTTATAAAATTTTGCAGTTTTCAAAGCAAAACTTTCAGCATGTTGTGTTGCATAAGCTTTAGGAGTTATTTCTCCAAAAACTAAAATTAAAAAAGTCATAATACCAGTAGCAATTCCAACCCCAATATTACCTAATAAATCAATTGCAATCATTGTAGCAATTGCAGATGAACCAATATTAACTAAATTATTCCCAATTAAGATTGCAATCAATAATTTTCTTGGCTCTTTCTTCAAATCTTCAAGAATTTTTGCACCATTGACATTCTTATTTACTAAAGCCTTCAACCTAGATTTACTTAATGAAAATATGGCTATTTCAGAACCCGAAAAAAAAGCGGATAAAAATACCATTACCAATAAAATGATTACATATCCTATCATATTTTAACAACAAAATATTATAAAACTGGCTATTATTTATATGTTTCGTTAAATCTCAATTATCTTACCTTTTCTTCCAACGTTAATTACAGTAGTTTTTCCTATTTTTTCTTCAATACCTTCAGCCTCATGAACATGACTACAAAATAAAATATCTGGCTGAAATTCATCTACTGCTTTCTTAACTCCAGAACTCCCTGGAACAAATTTAGAAAAATTTTCCATTAAAGTTTTAGAAGGATGAACGTGCGTAATCATAATCTTTTTCTTGGCAGCTTTAGAATAATTAAATCCTTTCTTCAAAGTTTTAAATATTTCATCTTCAGATAACTGGAATAATCCTATATTAGCAGAACCACAACCAAAGAAAGCTATATCTTGTAAATTCATAGCATAACCATGCAAATTCTTTCCATCATACAATTCAGCTAAAAAATCAGCAGTGGCTAAACTTTCATGATTTCCATGAACTAAAAGAACTTTTTGCTTGAAAATACCTATTAAATTATCTGTAGATTCCTCATTTTGAGTTATATCCCCACAAATTACTACTAAATCAACCTGTTCTAGATCTGCTCTTTCAGCAAGCTCCCTAGCTAAATCTCTATCTCCATGTATATCACCTACAGCCAAGATTTTCATAATATAACCTTCAAAAAGTCTTTATTTAAAGATTTCGGTCAAGAAGAACCTTATTTTTAAAGAAAGATTTAAAACTATTAATCAAATAATTGCCCTTATAATGTTAAATTTAGAACTTAAAGAAGAAGAAGCCCATAAAGCTGTCAATCTTATTAATAATTCTGAAGATTGGAATGAACTTGAAATAAAAGTTTCAAAAGAAAACCAATTAAATTTATCTGAAGAAACTTTAGAAAAATTAGATTATACTTTTTTATTAAATTATTACCTTGGTGGCTGTAATGCAGCCTTAAATCCTTTAAATAATAGAACTTCGCCTGTATTCCCAGGGGCTTTAATAAAAAAAAAGAATATTAATTATCATATTCATGGCTTAAGACATAATAAAGATTTTAAAAAAACAATTCCTGAAAATTTTAAAAATTTAGAAAATGTTGTCTGTGAACCTGGAATTTCAAGAAAATATCACCTTCATAAAGCAATTGCTCAAACAAGATCTGATGAATGTAAATTTCTATCATATCCTAGCTATATGAAAATGTTAATTAATTTAACAGTTCCTTCATTAATCTACTGTTTAAAAGAATTAATCCCTAAAAAACAAAAAACTCTTTCTGAAGTTCAAGATTTTAGAAGATTATTCAAATTTAATGAAAGAGAAATAAAAATAGAAGATGCATATTTACCTGAAAGATTAGAACATAGTTTAATAGATTCATACTTAAATTCTAAAATTTATAAAGCATCTTTAATAAGATCTTTATCACAACAAGAACATTTAGAAAAAACAGCAAAAGAATTAGGATTAAAAGATATACATGGTATTTATGGATTATTACATGAACAACCTATTATTTATTTTTTAAATTATCCTGAAAAAGTAGCAGAATTAAAAGATAAATTTAAACCCAATATTTTTAGAAAAGTTTCTCATTATGGTACTAATTCCCTACAATTTGGATTAATTAGTTATGCATCCTATACTTGCTTTCAAGATATTTTTGTTTTAAATGATCCATTTACACAATTACTTTTTGCAGGAGTAGGTACATATTTTGCTGCCCAGAGCTTAAAAAGCATAGAAGAAAAGGTTAATTGGCGCTTACAGAATAAAACCTATAGAAAAAAACATCTTATTTAGGCACTACTTCTTAGTAACAAAAATAGTAAAGTTTATAAAGGATTGATTTAACAAAATATTATGGCAAAAGACTATGAATGTTTCAGATTAAGTGGAGATATGAGTTATGGAGGCAAATCCCTATTATTTTATACTTGTAATATTTGCGAAGATCAAATGAGCGAAAATGATGTTCTAGAACATAAATGTAAAAAAATACCTAAAGATGTTGTTCAAAATCCTAATGAATATAAAGGATTTACTGTAGTCAAAAGAGGAGGTATTTGTAGGAAAACACCTGAAGGACTTATATTCTATAATTGTAAAAATTGTGGTTCAACTATTGTAGAGGAAAGTATTTTAAACAAATCACATAAATGTTGGGCTAAAAAATCAATAGAAGATAAATTATAATTTTTTAAGCAATTTTTTCTTATTCATATAAGGCAATAAAACTTTAGGAATAGTTACAGTCCCATCTTTATTTTGATAATTTTCAATAATCGCAACCAACACCCTAGATGTTGCTACAACAGTACTATTCAAGGTATGTAATATCTGTTTTTCTCCGCCTTCTTTACCATATTTAATATTTAATCTTCTTGCCTGATAATCTGTTACATTACTACAACTACATAATTCAATATATTTTTTCTGTCTTGGTGACCATCCTTCCAAATCATATTTTTTTGCTGCAACTGTTCCAATGTCCCCTGTACAAATATTTACAATTTTATAAGGGATTTCTAAAGCTTGAAAAACTTCTTCAGCATTTTTTAATAATTCTTCATGAATCTTCCAAGAATCTTCAGGTTTGCAAAAAACAAATTGTTCTATTTTATTGAATTGATGCAACCTGAATAAACCTTTTGTATCTATCCCATGTGCACCTATCTCTTTTCTAAAACACATGCTTGAACCAACAAACTTCAAAGGCAATTGTGATTCGTCAATAGTTTCATCCATATACATTGCAGCCATTGGATGTTCAGATGTGGCAATAAAATATTCATCTTCATCTTCAATTTTATAAATTACATCTTCAAAGGCTTCTAAATCAGTTACACCTTCATAAGGTTTTCTCCTCATCATCAAAGGAGGCTGTAGTAAAATAAAATTTTTCTTTAACATTGTATCGATTGCAAATCTTGTAATAGCTTGTTCTAATAAAGCTAAGTCACCTAATAATATATAAAATCCAGTTCCAGAAATTTTTGCACTTCTTTCAAAATCAACTAATCCAAGATTTTCTACAATCTCAACATGGCTCTTTAATTCAAAGTCAAATTTCTTAAGTTTACCCCATTTCCTAACTTCTTTATTTTCAGAATCATCTTTTCCATAAGGCACAGACTCATGAAGAATATTAGGCATCCTCATTAAATAACTATTTAATTTATTTTTAATATCAAATACATTTTGTTCTATTTTATTTATTTTTTGAGGTAAAGAAGAAGCTTCTTTCAATAGCTTAATAATATCCTTTCCTTCTTTCTTATATTTAGAAATATCCCTACTTACTTCATTTCTTTTTCTTCTAAATTTATCTAACTTTAATTTATTTTCTCGCCAATCTTTATCCAATTTAATAATTTCATCTATTAATTTCAATTTTTCAGAATCTTTTCTTTTCTTCAAACTTTCCTTAATTAATTTGGGATTCTCTCTGAATAATTTAATATCTAACATGTTAATGTTTTATTATTTGGATTATTTATAACTCTTTTGGCAAAATTAATTTATTAAATAATTTGGTATTAACTTGGAGTGACTACAGGATAAGCTTTAAATATTTATCTGCCTTATATTTTATATAGCAAAAGGGTGCGTGTTCGAAAAAGGGGCAAAGGTTTAAATATAGGTGATTGATTATATATATTAGAGCATATACATCCTATTGGGGGGAAAATGGGTAAACAAAAAAATATATTTGAGGTGTTTTTTAGGTCGAAACCAGCTAACATACTTATAGCATTAAAGAATCAAAATAAAAATAAGTATGGGAGCGTTCTTGCTAAACAAGTTGATTGCACTTATTCTCATGCAGTAAAAATTCTTCAAGAGATGGAGAAAGCAAAACTAGTTCAATTTGAAAAATCTGGCAGAATAAAAAATATTGGTTTAACAGATAATGGCTTGAAAATTGCTGAACATATTGAAAGAATCAAAAATCTTCTTTAATTTTATCGAAAATTATTTATAGCAATACAATAAACTAAACAATATAATGGGCGATGACTTTAATAAAGTCTTAATTCTTGCAGATTATGGAAGCATAAACCTAGCTAAAAAAGTGCACAAAGAACTTTCTAAATTAAAAATGTATGGAGGATTAGAAGAATTTAATGTTGAAGATATTTATATTAATAAATTTAATAATGGAGAAATAGATGTTAAACTAAAATCATCAATGAGAGGTAAAGATGTTTTTTTAATTAAATCATTTAATGTTTTTCAAAAAAGATGGGATAAAACTAAAAATCTCCCACCTTTAGATGAACTTATCTATGATCCTAATCAAGGTTATAATGAATTATTTATTATTAATGATGCATTAAAAAGAGCTAGAGCTAAAAGGATTACAAATATTTTACCACATATGCCTTATCAGCGACAAGATAGGCGTCCAAAAAGAAAGGGAGAATTTGTTAGGGGATCAATATCAGCTAAATTATTTGCAAATCTTCTTCAAACTTCTGGAGCAACCCAAATAATAACTTTGGATCCTCATTTTAAACAATTTGAAGGTTTTTATGATATGGGTGTTGATTGTTTAGATAGTTTTGTTTTATTTGCCGAAGATATTGAGAATAATTTTAAAGATAAAATTGAAAGGAGTATTTTTATTGCTCCAGACCATGGGAGTGTAGAATTAGCAAGAGATTATGCTAAACATTTCAAAAGACCCTATGCAATTATTGACAAAAGGAGAAACGAAGAAGGTAAATCTGAAGTACTAAATATTATTTCAGACATTAAAAATTTAGAAGGATTTTGTGGATTTTTAGTTGATGATATTATTGATACAGGTAATACAATTATTAAAGCATCACAAGCATTAAGAACTAAGGGTCTTGAAGAATTCATTGTTTATTGTACACATCCTGTTTTAAGTTTGGATGCAAAAGAAAGGTTACTCGAAGAAGATATTGATTTAATAACTACTAATAGTATTGCAATTCCTTATTTATTTAGATATCCAAATATAAAAATAATAGATACTTCTCACTTAATTTGTAAAGCTATTTATTGTATTTGTAATGGAGAGTCTATAGATAAACATCTTGTAAATTTTGAAATGTATAAAAAAGATAAACTTACTCCTTAATCTCATCTATAAAAAACAATAATAAAGAAGTTGTTGAAATTATTGCATTTGTAATAAGAGCTTTATGTTGATTTTCAATTAGATTAAACTTATTTTTATCCTTTAAATCTTTTACTTTTAAAACTCCAAATTTATAAGAAAGATTAGCTATTTCTTCGAAAAAATCTTCAACTTTTTCTTTATTTATCCTTATAAAATCAAAAACCGGTAATTTAACTTGTTCAGCATAATGTTCTAATGCATCTTTCTGAAAATAATGCCTTATCAATTTAGTATGGGCTGGTGTAGCTAAATCTGACAATAAATGTATTGATCTCCCCAATTCATAAAATGATTTTTTCTTTTTTCCTAACTTGTATAACTTAATTGACTTATTAAAAAGTTTTAATGCTTTTTTCTTAGCGTTTTTAAAAAACCAAAATCCTTTATGTTTTATTGGAGAATAAAAATGAGTTAATACTGGAATCCCTATCTTAAAATTAAATATTGACCAAAAATCTTCATTAAAACAACCTTTTAAAATAATTGAATCATACTCACTAATAATTTTATTATTAGCTAATTCTATTGACTTTTGTGCTATCCTTACATGTGTCTCTGTTTCCATTTTAAACTAAGCGAACTTAACTCATTTATAAATCATATGTATCGAAAAGTACTAAAACAACTTAAAATTTATAAAGTATTTAAAATAAAGGAGATTTTATGAAAAAATTATTTGGAACAGATGGAATAAGAGGAACTGTAAATGAATATCCTATGGTTCCAGAGATTGCTTTAAAATTGGGTATTTCTTTAGGTCAAATCTCTAATAAACCAAAAATAGTTATTGGGAAAGACACAAGACTTTCAGGTTATATTTTTGAATATTCATTATCTTCAGGGATTTGTGCAGCAGGAGGTGAAGTTTTATTTGTAGGGGTTTTGCCAACTCCAGCAATTGCTTATTTAACAAAAAAATATAATGCTGATGCAGGAGTAGTTATTTCTGCTTCACATAATTCAGCAAAAGATAATGGAATAAAACTTTTTTCTTCGGAGGGATTTAAATTACCTGATGAAAAAGAAAAAGAAATTGAACATAAAATGTTTTCTCAATTAATATTAAATTCTAACACAGGTAAGGCTTTCAAAATGAAAAATGCTAAAAGAGAATATATTGAATTTGTAAAAAAGGCTGTAGAATATATTGATTTAAAAGAATTAAAAATTGTACTTGATTGTGCTAATGGCGCAGCATACTATGTTGCCCCTACTATTTTAAAAGAATTGGGTGCAGAAGTAATTACTCTAAATCATATACCTAATGGGGAGAATATAAATGATAATTGTGGTGCATTATTTCCTAAAAATATTAGTCATCTTGTTAAAAAAAATAAAGCAGATATTGGCATTTGTTTAGATGGTGATGCCGATAGAATTATTGTATTAGATGAAAAAGGGAACATTGTAGATGGAGATAAGATTATGTATATATGTTCAAAATACCTTTCTCAAAAAAATAAATTGAAAAATAATACTTTAATTACAACAGTTATGAGTAATGAAGGATTAATTAAAGCTTTAAAAGAAGAGAATATTAATGTTGAAAGAACAAAAGTTGGTGACAGATATGTTATTGAAAAAATTAAGGAATTAGGTTGTAATTTTGGTGGTGAACAATCAGGACATATTATTTTTACAGATTATACGACTACAGGAGATGGAATTATTAGTGGATTATTACTTTTAAAAATAATTAAAGAAACTGGCAAGAAAATTTCTGAATTATTAGAAGGATTAGAAATTTATCCTCAAAAATTAATCAATCTAAAAATTAAAGAAAAAAAAGATTTGATGGACATGCCAAAAGTTATTAAAAAAATAGAAGAAGCTGAAAAAGAATTAAAAAAAGAAGGTAGAGTCCTCATAAGATATTCTGGAACAGAAAAAAAAGTTAGAGTCATGGTTGAGGGTAAAGATTTAGAATTAGTTAACAAACATGTTAATATTATTTCAGAAGAAATTAAAAAGGAAATAGGGATTTAACAGAACCATTTATCTAATGCTTCTTGTTTTTCGGGATCTTTGCCGAATACACTTTCAATTCTTAATCTTGTCAATTCAATTGTTTGTTTTAGATATGGAGATAAATTATAACAATTTATTAAATTTTCGGCAGGCTCCAAATATTTTACTACAGAACCTTCAGAAATTGTAAATATTATTTTCCCCTCACATAAAGTACATCTGCCTTTTAATGGTGGCCTTCTAAACTTTTCATTACACTTAACACACCTAAACTGTTGCATAGAAAATTTTCTTAAGTTACCTTTTATATCTCTCATAAAGTGTCTTTCTATAACTAACCGAGCAACATCTTCTTTATCAACAGCTCTAGTTTTTTGAGCTATATCCATTTGCCCTTCAACTTTTTCTCTCATTGAAGGTAATAACTTATATGCACTACATTGAACACCTTCATTAAAATCAAAAGTGTCATGAGTAAATCCTATTCCTTCATATTGTGATTCTTTATCCAAACGATTTTTAAAAATTTCTAAAGAAACTTCAGAAGGAAATTTATATTGTTCAGCAGCTTCATAAAGTTCTAAAGGATATTTCCAAACAGTATCCATATCAAATATCATATCATCAACTTCTTTAGGAATTAATTTTCCAGTAAGAACTAAAGGTGCATCTTGTGTAGACCCTCTTCTATTTGACAAAAATTTGGGTGAAAAATTCAATAAATGATCCATTAATAACATGACAGCTGCTTCATCACCATCACAATCACGCCTCATAATACAATGTAATAAAGGGTGTGCTAAAAATCCTTGTGTCTTGGAAAAACCAATTATTCTTGAAATAATGCCTGCCGCTGTATGTGGTGACATAGATACACAAAGTTGTCCAATAAGGTCGTTTTTATCATTCAAATCATAATATTTAGGCAAACCATAAAGTTTTATCAATAAATCATCTATAAAATTACAAACTCTAAACAAAACAATATCAGCTCCTTCATCTAATGCAGCTTCGCAAGCTGGTAAAATTATATCTTGAACTTTTAATTCAACAATTTGATTTTCATCAGACAATTCATTACCATAACAATCTTTGTCATAACCTAATTCTCTTAATTTTTTAATAGAAACCCTTGCTTCTTTTGGTTTAAAATGAGTGCAAGACATTTCAGTCATGTCATATCTTATAGTTCCATCTTTATTGACATATACTTTATTTTTGGCCCTCAATATTCCTTTCATAAGATGTTCAGGTATATGTTCCTCATTAGAAGTTCCCCTTATACCTTTAACCAATTCTATATCTCTTGCACCGGATTGTTTCATTGCAAGTTCATAATAATGATTAATATCTATTTTTTTTTCTTTGTAAGTTAAACATTTTCCATGTTCTTTCATTTGTTCTTCAAATTTTCCTAGAATCTCACAAAAAGGCTTATTTAAAATTTTATCACATTTTCTACAATAATATTGTTTCTTAGTTTTAGAATCACATTTTTCACAAATAGCATATATTGTTTCATAATCACACTTTTCACAATAATATAAAGGGAAATGAGATTTAATATAACCTTTATCTAAGGCACTTTGAAAACTTCTTAATCTTCCCCCTTCTTCACCAACTGGAAATAATACTTGAGGACTTCCTTTTAACTGTCTCATTTTAGCTTTTTCAGGTCTACCCATTCTTGCTCCTATAAAAGTTCCACATTTATCTTTTATTAAAACAGGAGAAATAGAATTAACCATTTCAAGAACATTTTCTTTATCTTCTGGATTTTTTTTAAAAAAACCTAAATTTGTTAACAAAGCCTTAGCATCATCCTTTTCAATCAATAAATATTCTTTTGAAATAACTTGATGATTTATTCCAATTAATTCTAAATATCTTTTTATATCTTCATATGGGCTAGGAATTATTATCTTCTCTTCTTCAATAACTGAAAATTTTAATCTTTCAAATAATTTGAAGAAATCATCTTTCTTAAGCGTATTCCAAAAATAAATCCATCTTGGATGTAAAGGAACATTTAATTTTTCAGAAATTTTTAAAGCTTCAATAAAATTAATTTTTGTAGTTATTGGTTTATTTAATAATTCTTTTACTTTTACTTCTTCAATTGTAATTAATTTAGATAATTTTTTACAATCAAGATTATTTTCTTTCATATATTTTTCAATATAGAATATCCACCACTCTTCAACAAATCCTGCAGGAATTAATTTATGGTTTCTATTAAGAAAATCTCCATAATTAATCAAAATATCTCCTAAATAAATTATTTCTTCTACATTTTTACTTACTTTTTTAGCTTCATCTATAGTTTCTAAATAAATTACATTTCCATTTTTTAATTTTACAATTGGTCCATCAATCTGATCACATATAGATAAAATAGTTGATTTCCCAGGTCTTTCAGTTTTAAATTGTGTACCTATAGCCAAATAATTATTCAGCACAAACATAGTTATTGGATTAATTGCATCAGAACTTAATCCTGATGTCCTAGCCCTACCATATCTCAATCTGAATCCTCCATTTCTTAATGGATGAGAAAAGACAGGTCTACCTGCAACAATATCTTTAATATAAGTAAAATCTGGAGTAATTTTTTCTTCTTTTTTCTTTTCAGCACCTTTAGCTTTCATCTGATCTTGTATTTTCAAAAAATCTTGCATAAAATCCCATTGTTCCATGGAAAAATCATTGCCCCAATTAGACAATTGTTTCCACAGTTTCTTAGCTTTTAAAGCCAAACACTCAGCCATAACTAAACAAAATCCTCCTCTTATCCTATTACTTTCAATTCTTGGAAGATCTTTATAATTGCTAACTTCTCTATCTGATGTACCATCTCCATCTATTTGCACGGGTAAATTTTTAGCTAAAAACATCGTTTCTTCTTTTGAAGGAAAATATTGTAAATTAGTAACTCTTTCATTATAATCTTCTAACTCTGTACAAGCTCTCTTAATTTCTTTATCTGTAGGATCATAAACAGCATAACCTAACTTTTTTCTAACATAATCTGAAATTAATACAGAAACAGCGGCACCTGTACCTCCTGCACTCCTTATGGGACCAGAATACATTAAACAAAAATATTCTTTACCATCAGCTCTTTTTTTTAATTCAATTCCGGTTAAACCTTCCAATGGTGAAGAAACTACTCCAACAGTAACATAAGAAAAACCAATCCTTATACCAGTTTCAATTGCCTTTTTCTTATCTTCAAATTTACAGAATTTTTCAGAAGCAACTTCTTCAGCAATAATAAAAGCAATTCTCCAATCTTGACTTTGATATTTTTGTTCTAACTCAATAATCCTATTTACAACTCCTTTGCCTATAATTTCTGGAGCTACAGAGGATATTAACCCTTCTACTCTTTCAGCCATATTTTTTGCCAAGGGAACTTTAACTTTATCATCAGGATCTAATCCCTTAGATTTTGCAGAGTTTGCAATATCATAAGCTCTTTTAACTCTTATTTCAATTTCCTCAAAATACTTTTCCATATTAAGGCTAGCTTCCATTTTTCAATCACTAAATCTCATAATTTTAATCTCTCTAGTTTTTAAATTTACAATTGGCACTCTCCCTGGTTCAGGGTTATGTCCTACTTTTTCTTGGAAAGAGGTTTTATCCTGCCAACAAGAACAACAAATCATAGTAGTACTTTTATAATTTGAAATTGCTAATTTATGGATATGCCCTGTAATAAAAAAATCAGGATTATTATTAATAACTAAGGGATCTTCTTCTTCATCCGGGATATATAATGTTGAAGTATGGGTTGGAGCCAAATGCCTTTTCTGTAATAACATTTTCATCAGTAAATCTCCCCTATCATAACCTCCGTTATTTCTTAAACTGCTTATATTAGCAATGTAATAATCAAAACTAAAGCCATGGTACATTAATACATCAAACCCAGGAAATTTTTCAGATGAATGAATATTAATTACAGATGGATTTGATACAATAGTTACATTAGATAAATCATACAATGCCTGAGTAAATCTTTTATCTAATTTAGGTTGTGGCTCTGCAATTCTTACAGCATCATGATTCCCAGCACATAAAATTATTTGCACATCTTTTCTAATCATCGAAAGATATTCAGCACATTTATTATATTGCGCAATAATATCAAATATTACTAATTCTTCTTCTTGCCCAGGATAAATCCCAATACCATCAACTAAATCACCTGCAATAAATAGATATTTTATAGATTTAGCAATTTCTTTTTGTTCATCTGTTCCTGTATCTCCTTTAAGCCATTTAATAAATTTCATAAAATCTTCTGGTAAAAACATATTTGAACCAACATGTAAATCAGAAATAAATGCTGCGGCAACATTATCTGGACATTTTTTATAAGGTCTACTAGGTAAATCAGGCAATATAATTTCATTAATAAACATAATTTGCCCATTATAATTTCCAACCAATCCAATAACTTCATCCAATGTTATATCTTTAGCAATATCAAAAGAATCCTTTTTATTTTTTGTAATAATTGTTTTTAATATACCTGTTGGATCTTCAATTGTTAAAGCGATATTTCCATTTTTTGTTACGTTTTTTTCTAGAACTAATCCAATTAAGGATATTTTTTCCCTATCATTATTCCCTGAAAGTCTTCTGATAGAAATTGCATCTTGTAATTCAACTCTATTCTGTAATATTTTTTTTAAAGTTTCATATCTTGCTTTAAAATATTTAACAAAATGCTGGACATCCCTTTTTTTAGAAAGTTTATCATAAGAATTTATAATTTTTATATTTATTTTATTTTCAATAATCTGTTTTTTTTCTAATTTAAATAAATTAATTATTTCATCCTTTGTAATACTTATGGGAATTTCTTTTTTTTCTATTTTATTAAAAATATGTTCATAAAAAAATTCATAACTTATATTATTAGGTATTTCATAAATAGTCTCTGGAGTAAGGAAAAAATTCATACTCATCAAGGTGCTTACTATTTTTGCTTTATCTTCAGCACTCATAAATTTAGACCCTCCTTCAGAAGCATCTTAATCTTTGGCGCAATTGAAGAAGGTATTCCAAGAGAAATTTGTCTAGTTCTACCATATCTCCCTTGACTAATAACTGTAGTATGGATAATTCCCATCATATCTAGCTCTGCTATAATATCTGATATTCTTCTTTGTGTCAGGGGTCTTATTTTTACTTTATTACAATAATTTTGATATAAATCATAAACCTCTCCAGTAGATATTGGTTTATTTTTAGATTCATTTGAAAGATCAAATATAGCCATTAAAGTCAATTGAGATTGTTTAGGTTGAACTTGAATACTTTCTTCAATTTTATCTTTTTCTATTTTTTGTTCAGCTTCATCTAAAATTGAAACAGTTATTTTATTTTCATTTTTTCTTTCAGTTAATTCACCAGCTATTCTTAATAATTCCAATGCTCTTCTAGCATCTCCATGTTCTCTTGCAGCATATGCGGCACATTTTTCAATAACACCGTCTTCAATTGTTTTTTCATTAAAAGATTCTTTAGATCTTTCTTTTAAAATACTTTGAAGTTGTATTGCATTATAAGGAGGAAATAAAATTTCTTCTTCACATAATGAACTTTTAACTCTTGCATCTAAATAATCTGTAAAATGAAGATTATTTGAAATACCTATTATAGATATTTCACTATTTTTTAATTCAGGATTTATTCTTGTTAAATTATAAAGAATGCTATCGCCTATTTTTTCAATTAATTGATCTATTTCATCTAAAATTAATAGTAATAAAATTGGTTCTTTATCTAAAGCATTAACAAATATTTTATAAACTTCATTTGTGGGCAATCCAGTTTCAGGAACTTCTTGATTAAAATTTCTTGCTATTTCTGCTATTAATCTATATTCTGTATCAGCTACTCTTTTCATTTTGCAATTAAGATAAAAAACTTTCAAGGCAGTATTCTTATTTTTAGCAATTTCTAACATATTATTAGTTATATAATTTGTAACTAATGTTTTTCCTGTTCCTGTTTTACCATAAATAAATACATTAGAAGGTTTTTCTTTTTTCAAAGCTGGTGCTAATATTGTAGCCACTTTTTGAATTTCTTCTTTTCTATGTGGTATTTCTTTAGGTGTATAATTTGCTTGTAAAACTTTTTTATCTTTGAATATTGATTCCCTATTAAGATAATCTTCAAAAAAATTTGTTAAATTTTTATTCATCCTCTTTACTCCTGTGTTTTTTTTCTAATCTAAATAGCTATTTAAAGATTATTGTAATGTATATTTTATAATGGAAAATATAGTCTGACACCTCTATTTCCATTGGAACTAATTTTTGAATTATTTAAAGGTACCTAAAATAGCTTAAAATCATTATTTCTAATGGAAAATATATATTATTATATTATTGAATATCTATTATATATTATATATATTTTAATATATATATTATATATTGGAAAAACTTATAATATAAATATAATCAAAAAATTAAAATTCTCTCTTCTTTCTTCTTTAAATAGTTAAATATGGCATTTAAATAAATAAATAAAATAATTATTAATTTTACTATTACTACTACTACTATTATTAGATTATTATTACTTCCATAAGAAATGAATTCCATATGAAATAGAAGACTTATACTTTAATTAAAATAATAAATGATTATTTCCATTAGAAATATAGGTGTGAGAGGGTCTAATCTTTTTTAATTTTTTTCAAATATTTTTTTAAATCTTTACTCTCTAAAAAAACTTTAGAAAATTTATTATCTTTAACAAATGTTTCAATTATATTTTTATCAATAATATCATTTTTACTAAAATAAATTAAGAATTTCTTCTTTGGAAATTGTTTTTTTAAATTTTTATATAGTTCCATTTGATCTTTAACATTAAATCCACAACTTTCACTTATATCTAAAACATAAATTAAATAATCTCCTAAATATTTTATTGCAAGATAACTTTGTTTTTCTATCCAATTCATTTTAAATAAAATATCTTTGAAAGTTCCTGGAGTATCAACTAATTGAATTTTATCCATATATCCTACCATTAAAGATTTAGTAGTAAATGCATAAGCTTGTATGTCTGGTCTTGCAGTTGTTAATTTACTTAATAATGTACTTTTACCTACATTAGGAAATCCACAGATACAAATAGTAAACATATTTGTTTTAATTGTAGGAAAATTTCTTAATGTTCTTCTTGCTTCATCTAAATATGTAAAATGTTTTTGAATTTTTTTCATTATTGATGAAGCTCTTCCATAAAATATTTTCTTAGATTTTTCAATTTCATCAATATGCTCAGCGTTATGTATGTTTCTTAGAGATTCTTGTTCTAATCTTATTAGTTTATTATTAAACCATGAAAATGTAATAAAAGCCTTGCCTAATTTTTCCACATTAATTGTAATTTCAAACAATTCTTTATAGAAATTCTCTAATTCATTAGGGTCAGGAAACATTTCCTTAATATTTTCAAGATCATTTCTTAAATTTCTAGAAAAAATCCCAATTTTATAAATTTCGTTTTTCTTTTTCTTTTCTCTTTTATTATTTAGATTATATTTTTTAGCTTTTGCAGCATTCTGACTAATTCTAAAGGCTTTATCTAAGTAAAATTGTGCTTTTTCTATCTTAGATGTCTTAAACATAAGTAAAAATGAGATTCTTGGTTATTTAAATGTATATCTACTAGAAAAATTAATTATATTATCACGTTTTTAAGGCACAAAGGGATAACGCTTCTTTCTTACATATAAGATAGAATACACAACAGGGATATTTTCTAATGTAAAAGACTTCATTAAGCATTATAATGAAGACCACCCCACATGAGCCTCCATTATAAAACACCTAAAGAAGTATTGGATGAGTTAAAAGTGCCCTAGTTTCGTGGTGTCTAGTAGTTTTGGGATAACAGAATAGAAAAATTAATAAAAAAATTTATAAGCTAACAAAAATAGGAAGTTATAATGGATAAAATACAGACCTATTTTATAATTACAGAAAAATTAAATCAGACTAAATTATCTTTTTTAGTGTCAAATAAATATCTTTATGCATTAGTAATATTTATATTTTTTATAATAACAGCTAAATTGATGTTATTTATAATAGAAAAATATATAAAAAATTTAACAAAAAAGACAAAAACAAATATAGATGATGAATTAATTGAAGCAATCCGTAAACCTGCTTATTATTTATTAACTTTTATAGGAATACTTTTTGCTTTTTTTGCTTTACAAATAGATACAAAAATCATGGAATTAATTTTAAACCTATTTTTTAGCTTAATCACTATAGCATTTACAATAATTTTAATAAGAGTTGCTAAAGTTTTTATAGATTTTTGGGGGAAAATTTGGGCAAAAAAAAGCAAGTCCTCTTTAGAGTACGATCTTTTACCATTAATGAAAAAGACCTCAACTGTTTTATTATTGGTTATTGGTTTATTATTTATTTTAAAAATTTGGGGAATAGATATAACCGGATTATTAGCAGGTTTAGGCATTGCTGGAATTGTTATAGGATTTGCTCTTAAAGATAGTTTGTCTAATGTATTTGGAGGTATATCTTTAATTCTTGATAAAAATATTAAGAGAGGAGACAGAATTAAAATTGAAAATGGCGAAATAGGGACTATAGAAGATATAGGTATAAGAAGCACTAAATTATTAACTTTTGATAATGAATTAATTATTATTCCTAATGGGATTTTATCTAATTCAAGAATTCAAAATTATGTTTTACCAGAACCTGCTCAGAGAGTTAAAGTCCATTTTGGAGTAGAATATGGTTCAGATATAAATAAAGTTAGAAAGGTTGTTTTAGATACAATAAAAAAATTAGAGAATGTAATTAAAGAACCAATTCCAGAAATGGATTTTGTAGAAATGGGGGATTTTGCATTATTAATGGTAGCTAAAATGTGGGTAAATAGTTATCAAAATGCTTATAGTGTAAAAGTAAAAGCAACAGAAGAAATTTATAAAGCATTGAAAAAGGCAAATATTAATATACCTTTCCCGACTAGGACCATATATATGAAAAAATGACAGAAGAAAGATTAGATGAAAAGATAAATTAATAAATTAATAAACTAACTATATTTACTATGAATTACTTAATATTAGCATTAGGAATAATTTTATTCTTTCTAGTATTATTCATATTAAAAAGTGCAAAAAAACACATAGTAATAACTTTAATAAAAATGACCTTCTTTTTTGCATTAATATTTATAGTTTTGATAGTATTAGGAGGTTATGTGGATTTAACCAATTTATTTTCTCAAAATAGTAAGATAGTACAAACTGGGGCAGCAGTAATAGATGTTGTTAAAAGTAGCATTAACTAAAAGTTTATAAAAGAATTATTCTCAATTATTCAACTATAGCCCTGTAGTGTAGCGGCCAATCATACGAGACTCTGGATCTTGTGACCGAGGTTCGAATCCTCGCAGGGCTATTATTCCCAGAAAACTTTATAAATAAGTATAGATTAGTCCTATTTATTCATAAATAAAGGGAGGAATAATAATGCCTGATAGTAAAAATTATTCAAAACATTTGATTGGAAGGACAGTTGTAACAAAATCCGGTAAAAAGTTTGGAGAAGTAGGAAACATAACTTTTGAAACAAGAACTGGCGAATTAATGCATATATTGTTAAAAAATCCAACAACTTACGTTGATGCTTTAAATCTTGAAAAAGATAAAAGGGGCAACTGGATGATACCATTTAGTGCAGTTATTGCAGTTGGAGACTTTGTAGTTGTCAGTGAAGAAGATGTAATGTGATTTTTTAATAATCTTTTTAAATCTTTCTATCTATAGTTAATTCAATATGAAATTAAAATATAAGACCACTGCTGATATTAAAGTTTCAAAAAATATTTCTGAGCAGGTTATAGGTCAAGAGGAAGGAGTAAATATAATTAAAAAAGCTGCAAAGCAAAGACGTAATGTTCTTTTAATAGGTGATCCAGGCACAGGTAAAAGTATGATGGGCTTGGCTTTAGCAGAATTACTTCCAACTGAAAAATTAGTGGATGTTTTAGCATTTCCAAATCCTATTGATGATAATGTTCCAATAATTAAAACTATGAAAAAGGGTCAAGGCATTCTTTTTGTTAATAAAGCAAAAATTACAGCAATAGGATCAATGAAAAACATGAATTTATTTTTATTAATCTTTATTTTGATAGCTTCCATACTTCCTTATTATTTATATTCAAAACAAATATTTCCTTTTGATAACCCTACAATTTATGCAGCTTCAATGATAACAAGTATGATAATGATAATTGGATTTATTTTATTCTTGAATGTTAGCAAGAGAGCAGGCATGAAAATGGGAACACAAATTCCAAAGCTGTTGATAGACAATTCAAAACAAAAAAAAGTGCCTTTCATAGATGCAACTGGCGCACATGCAGGAGCATTACTTGGTGACGTATTACATGATCCTTTACAGTCTGGGGGTTTAGGTACTCCAGCTTACTTAAGATTAATACCTGGAATGATTCATAGAGCAAACAAAGGTGTTTTGTTTATAGATGAGATTTCAATACTACAATCAAATATGCAGCAAGAACTTTTAACAGTCATGCAAGAAAAGAAATATCCAATAACTGGTCAGTCAGAAAGGAGTTCAGGTGCTATGACAAGAAGTGAGCCAGTTCCAGCAGATTTTATTATGATTGCTGCAGGTAATTTGGAAACAATAAAACATATGCATCCTGCCTTAAGATCAAGAATAAGAGGTTATGGTTATGAAGTTTATATGAACACAACAATGAATGATAATGATGGAAATCGTGAAAGGTTAGCAGTATTTGTTGCGCAAGAAGTTATAAAAGATGGTAAAATTCCACATTTCACAAAAGAAGCTGTAGATTTAATAATTCATGAAGCTAGAAAAATGGCTGGAACTTCAGGAAAATTAACAGTATTATTAAGAGAGTTAGGTGGCTTAGTGAGAGCTGCAGGCGATTTAGCATTAGAAGATAAATCTAAGTTTACAGAAAAGAAGCATGTTGATGCTGCAAGAAAATTAGCAAGAACATTAGAACAACAGTTAGCTGATAGATATATTGAACAAAAGAAAAAATATCAAGTTATAATAACAGAAGGTTCACAAGTTGGCAGAGTAAATGGTTTAGCAGTAATAGGTTCAACCACATATTCAGGAATAGTGTTGCCAATAGAATCTGAAGTTACATCTGGTGGCAAGAAACCAGAGTTTGTAGCAACAGGCAAGTTAGGAGAGATTGCAAAAGAGGCTGTAAAAAATGTTTCAGCAATTATTTTGAAATACTTTGGTGAAGATTTGAGAGAAAAATATGATATCTTTACTCAATTCATTCAAACACATGAAGGAGTTGAAGGCGACTCAGCTTCAATAGCAGTAGCAACTTCTATTATTTCTGCATTAAAAAATATTCCAGTAAGACAAGATACAGCAATGACCGGTTCATTAACTGTAAGGGGAGAAGTATTGGCAGTTGGTGGTGTATCAGCTAAGATAGAGGCAGCAATAGAAGCAGGTATTAAAAGAGTAATAATTCCTAAAACTAATTTTAATGATGTGGTTTTGGATAAAGATAAAATAGATAAAGTTAAGATAATTCCAGTTCAACGTATTGATGAAGTTCTAAAAGAAGCATTAGTTTGGAAAGGTAAAGAAGACATTCTTAAGAAATTAAGAAAAATGAGAGTTTAGAATATAAAACTTAATAAAGACTTTTAAGTTTCTTAGAAAAATGGTATATCAAAGAGATGATAGAGACGAGAATTGGCTTAAACAAGCAAGAGTTGTTTGTGGTATGGGAACTTGTTTAAGAAGACGTTATGGCGCTATAATTGTAAAAGACAATAGACATTTGAGTCAAGGTTATTGTGGTGCTGCAGGCGGTGAAGAAGATTGTTTATCAAAAGGTTATTGTAAAAGACAAGATCTTCAAATTCCATCAGGTGAGAGATATGAACTTTGTGAAAGTGTACATGCTGAAAACAATTCAGTAATAAATGCTGCAATTTTAGGAGTTAGTATTAAAGGTGGAACCTTATATCTTTGTGGTGAAGAAAGTGAATCAAAAGAATTAGCAGATGCAATACCTTGTAAAATGTGTGCAAGAATAATTATAAATGCAACATTAGAAAAAGTTATTACTAGAACATCAACAGGTGGAATAAATATTTATACATTAGATGATTTAAGACAAATAATTAGAAACTAAAAAATGATAATATGTTTAACTTCTTTGGCAAGAGCAGGTAAAGATACCTTTGCAGATTATTTAGTAGATAAATATAACTTTACTAAATTAAACTTAAGCGACGTTCTAAGAGATGAGTTAAAAGCTCAAGGTAAGCAAGGAACAAAAGAAGAAATGTCTTTGTTAGGAGATGAATGGCGTAAGCTTTATGGCATGGACGTAGTCATGAGAAGAACTTTAGATAAAGCTAAACAATATGATAAAGTTATAATTACTGGTGTAAGAAGTATTGAAGAATATTATTTTATAAAAAACAATGCAGATGAAGTTTATCTTATAGCAGTAACTGCTGATAAAGAAATAAGGTTCGACAGAAGAAACCAGTTAGATCCACAAATTAAAGAAGAGTTCTTTGCAAGAGATGAAAGAGACATTAAAAATAAAGGCCTAGATAAAGTTATAAAAGCTGCTGATTTTGAAGTTAGTAATAATTATTCTTCAAGAGATGATTTCTATAAATCAATTGATGACTTAATGCAAAAAATGAGAATTAACTAACGCTTTAATAATTTCATAAATTCTTCTCTTGACATTTCTAAATCTTTTTTTACTATTTTTAATAATAAACCTCTATCTAGTTTTTCACCAGGATGATTTGGAACAACTGTTGTTCGCCCATCAGAATGTTGTAGAAATATATGGCTTCCTTCTTGTCTTTTATTTTCAAAACCTAACTTTTTTAATATTTTAATAAATTCTCTAGCAGTTAATAAAGGAAATTTTGCCATTTTAACAAGCAGGCATAGTTACTTTTTGAACACCAATAAAAGTATCTTGTATATTTATTGCTTCTTTTTGACATTTAAGATATAGAGAAATAGCTTCTTTAACTCTTTTCATAAGTTGATCTAATGATTTTGCTTGAGTATGGCATCCTGGTAATCCAACTACCTCTGCAATTAAATAGCCATCCTCGCCTTTTTCAATTAATACATTAAATTCTTTCATATTGTTTATAGTAAATTATTAGATTTATAAAGTTGTTGGATAATTTTATATTAAATTTCCAGTATTTTCAGAAAAATCTTTAACTTTATAAGAATTATCCTCCAAATCAACTAATCTATAATTAATTAAATTATTCAATATTAATTTAATTTCCGAGGGCTTACAATAACTCATTTTACATAAGCTTTCTAAATTTACAGGACCATTTTCTCTAAGGAAACCTAAAATTGAAAGTTCATCTGGATTTAAAGTTGTCATATTAATATTGAAAGAAAGATTATTTAAAAAGTTATCTAAAGTATGAGAGTTAACTAATCACTAACACGTTACCGATGCATTACTAACGCTTAAATACATTAAATTTTTAAAGAAATAAAAACTATTCAAGTAAATGCTTTTCGAGTTTATAGTGGAAATGATTACAGCTGCCATGTCAACAGGCGGTTATCCTATACTTTTTATACTAATGACCTTAGAAAGTATGATTGCTCCAATACCAAGTGAAGCAGTTATGCCATTTGCAGGATTTTTAGCAGCTAATGGTCGTTTCACTTTTTTAGGAGTTATTCTAGTTTCAAGTTTAGCATCTGTTTTTGGTTCATTAGTTTCATACTGGATGGGAATTTTTGGAGGAAGAAGATTTATTCTAAAATTTGGAAAATATTTGTTATTAGATGAAGAGCATTTACAATGGACAGAAGACTGGTTTAAGAGAGCTGGAGAAAAAACAATATTCATAAGCCGTTTCGTACCAGTTGTCAGGCACTTAATTTCAATACCTGCTGGAATAGGCAGAATGAACTTAAAGAAATTTATTATTTATACATTCTTAGGAGCAACCTTATGGAACTCCTTCTTAGCATGGCTAGGTTTTCTATTAAAAGAGAGATGGGAAATTATACACCATTACTCAAGCCAGATAGACATTGTAATTGTAGCTTTACTGGTAATAGGGATATCTTACTTTATTTACAAATTAGTAAAGAAAACTAACCTTCGTAAGCATCAACAACATTAGGCCTTAATCGCCAACGCCTTCTTTCTTTATATTCAATACCATGAGAATTCTTTTTTATCTCTTCTACTAAGCCTAATTCCTTAAGCTCTAAAAGTAACTTCTTAACAAACTCTTTATCTCTACGAACTTCTAAAGCAACTTCATTAGCAAATAAAGCTTTAGGAGAATTGTATAAAATAGAAACAACATCATCTTTAATTAAAGAAATTATTTTTTCAGATAATTGAACCATAAATGAGAGTAAAAACATTAGAATTTATAAAAATATCTATTTATGCGGTATAACGCATAACTTAAAAAGTAAAGATTTTAAACATAAAAGCCTATGAAAAAGACATGGACTTTAAGAAAAAAATTTCTGAATTACTAAAAAAAGAATTAAAATTAGATTTGGATTATGAATCATTACTAGAAGTTCCTCCTAATATCAGTTTAGGTAATTATGCATTCCCTTGCTTTAAGCTATCTAAAGACTTGAAGAAAGCTCCTAATCAAATAGCTAATGACTTAACTAAAATAAAGAAACCTAATTGGATTAAAGAGATTAAATCAAACGGCCCATACTTAAACTTCTACTTAAATCCAGAACATTATTTTAAAAAAATATTAAAAGCAATAGAAAAACAAAAAGATAAGTTCGGATCGTCAAATATAGGTAAAAACAAAACTATTGTGATAGACTATTCAAGTCCAAACATAGCTAAACCATTCAGTATAGCACACTTAAGATCAACTGCCATAGGCAATTCATTATACAAAATAAATTCATTCTTAGGCTACAAAGTAATTGGAATAAACTACCTAGGAGACTGGGGATTACAGTTTGGAAAACTAATAATTGCATTTAAGAAATGGGGAGACAATAATAAACTTAAAGAAAATCCAATAAAATACCTTTATGAATTATATGTCAAGTTTCATGAACAAGAAAGTGAAGCTTTAGAAAATGAAGCTAGAGCCTGGTTCTGTAAATTAGAAAATGGAGATAAGGAAGCTTTAGACATCTGGAAAAAGTTTAGCACTTTAAGTTTGAAAGAGTTTAAGAAATTCTATACTTTAATGGATGTTAAATTTGATTCTTTCAAGGGAGAGGCAGCTTACAATAAAGACTTAAATAAAGTTATTAGGATGCTAAAGAATAAAGGCATTACAGAAATGAGTGAAGGCGCTTTAATAGTTAAGTTAGAGAATATAGCTCCTTGCCTATTAAAGAAAAAAGATGAAGCTAGTTTGTATGCAACAAGAGACATTGCAGCTGCCATAGATAGAAAAAAACAATATAATTTTACTAAAGCTTTATATGTGGTTGATGTAAGACAAAGTTTGCATTTCCAACAGTTCTTTTCAGTATTAAATAAAGCTGGATTCGAATGGTCAAAAGATTTAGAACATGTACCTTTTGGATTAATGAGGTTTAAAGAAGGTACAATGTCGACGAGAAAAGGTAAGATTATTTTCTTAGAAGATGTTATTAATAATGCTATAGCTTCAGTATCAAAAATTATAAAACAAAAAAACCCTAAGTTAAAAAATAAAGAAAAAGTAGCTCAACAAGTAGGAATAGGAGCAGTATTTTTCTGGGATCTTTCTCATGATAGAGTTAAAGACTTAGAGTTTGACTGGGAGAAAGTTTTAGATTTTGAAGGTGAAACAGGACCTTATGTTCAATATACATTTGCCAGGGCTTCTTCAATATTAAGGAAAGCTAAAAAGAAAGTTGCTAGTAATGTTGATTATTCATTATTCAAACAAGATAAAGAGATTAAGTTGATTTCTATGTTAGATAGGTTTAATGAAGTTATTAAGGATGCTGCAGTACAAAGCAAACCTTCTGTCTTAGCGAGGTTTATTTTGGAGCTGGCACAATTGTTTAATGAGTTCTATCATATCTGTAAATGCTTAGGTAATGACGTTGAAAAAGAAGTTAGCTCAGCTAGGTTATTATTAGTACAAACAACAGCTCAGGTGTTAAAGAACGGCCTTAATTTGTTAGGTATTTCAGCACCTTTGGAAATGTAACAAAAGCTTTATATAATCTTTTTATATTCTTTTGTCTTGGTGAAAAATAAATGTCAATAGTGGGACTAGGATTTGATAAATTATTAGTAGACAAGAAGAGGCCTGTACAGGCTCCTTTAAAAATAAATTCTAATTTAGTAGTTACAAGCTTAGAGAAAGTCGAGGGGAAAAATCCTCTTTTAAAGTTTAACTATGAATTCAAACTTAATTATGATCCAAAGATAGCTGAAGTAATTGTCGGCGGTCATGTTCTTTATACAGATAAAGAAAAGATTCTAGATAATATTCTAAAAGAATGGAAAAAGAATAAGAAAGTAGATCCAGATTTGGTAAAACAAATAATTAATGTTGCTATTATACGTTCAAATATGAAGGCTATTATGTTGGCAGAACAAGTTTCTTTGCCACCACATATTAGATTTCCTGTAGTTGCTGGAAAGGGCAAGAAAAGCGACTACATTAGTTGATTAAGCACTGACTGGGCATTTATTCAACAGTTAGTTACAAAAGGGGTGAGTGATGGGATTTAATCCAAAAGCTTTATTATCGTTTAATAATAAGAAAAACAATGAGAATTCTACCTTTGAAGAGACTGTAAAGGGCTCTTTTAAGAAAGCTAGAGAGCATATGGATGAGATAGAACAAGAGCTTAAAACCCAAAAAACGCTAATTACAGCCCAAAACGAGCAAATAAATAATCTTATAGAGCGTATAGAAGCTTTATCTAGCGAAGTAAGCCAGTTTAAGGCCTTAAAACCTGCAAATGAAGCAAGTTCCAGTGGAAATGAGGGGGTCTTCCTTCATTCCTATTCAACAGATTCCTATTCAATTAATGGGCAAAAAACAAGTCCAAATAGTGATTTTTGTGTAAAAGAACCAAGATTTTCAGTAGCAAAGTCTTTTAAAAACATTTCAGAACTATGTATAGGGCTTGCCAGGCAAGAATTATTGGCTTTTTTAACATTATTTAATATTGAAGAAGAGTTAACTAACGTTACGTATGCTGACATAGGTAAGAGAATGGGTATTTCAGATGGTTGTGTAAGAACATATATTAGTTCTTTAATAAAAAAAGGATTACCAATAATGAAAAAGAGATTTAATAATAGAGTTATTTATTTAAGTATCTTCCCAGAATTTAGAGCGCTTAATCCTAAAAAAGAACTAGAATCTTTTTATTATCAATATGATCCAAATCAAAAAAGATTAATTGATAGTTTCTAAAAATAGCGTCCGGACAAACCGGAAATATGATATCCAAATTTTAATAGTAGAGAGCTTTGCGAATTATTTAATATTAAGGCTTTAACCCTTAAAGAATTAAAGAATAGACCTAAATTAAGTAATCTAGAAGAAATAAGTAAAAGATTAGATAATATTGAGAGGTTCTTAGCTTTAAGAGCCTCTAATTCAAAAAAATTAAAGAATAATTTAGGTTATTTACCTTTTAATTTAACACCTACAATGAGGAAAATAGTGAGTGGAATAATAAAATATGGAAAACCTTTTACATACACAGAATTAGCAGAAGAATTAAATGTTTCGCAAAGTACTATTAGAAACCAGATATACGAACTGATTAATAGAAACTCTGATTTTCCGTTAAGAAAGCAAATTATAGGGAATAACGATTATTTGAGATAACTGATTATAACCTTTTTGATAATTCCAAGCGTTAGTAATGCGTTAGTAATGCGTTAGTAAGCATTATTTTACTCTTATTTCTAGCTAAATTTAGCTATTTTATCTCTCATTATTCATTTTTTTATTAATTTTTACTTATTAACTCTCATTTTATTAGTTTTTTTAGGTGATTTTTAGACCTGAAAAAGGCCTTGAACTCTCATTTCTCACTTTTTTACCTAATTTTGGCTTATTTTTGACTAATTTTCTCTTTTTTTCACTTTTCTATCTAAATCCAAGCGTTAGTAATGCGTTAGAAATGCGTCGGTAACGTGTCGGTAACGTGTAGGTAACGTGTTAGTAGACGTCTGTAACGTGTCGGTAACGTTTCACTAACGCATTACTAACGCATCGAAACATTTAATAATCATTAAGTATTATATTTTCTTGATGAGTTATATTTTTAATAACATAAAAAAGAGGTTTGGTAATTTATTAAAACAAAATCCACACAAAAGAATAGATAATTTAAATAATTCAGTTAAATCTTCTTTTAATAATTTAAGAAAAGATATGGAACATGTTTCTAAATTACTCCATCATTACGATAATTCTTTAGCAAATCATGATAGGCAATTTGAAATGTTAGCAAAAAGACTAATGGCTATGGAAGAGATGCTTCACGAACTTAAAGAAGTAGCTCCTAAAAGTGTACAAGAAGAAATAGAAGAATTAGAGGAAGAATATCAGCAGGAACAAGAATATCCAATAAAACAAGGACCTTTAATTGAAGATACATTATGGGAATCCTTAACAGAAACCCAACAAAGACTATGTTGGAAAATGGCAGCATTACAAAAAGAAATGCCAGATCAATGGATTAGCTTGAAATACTTAGCTCAAGAACTTTACCCTGATAAAGACTATAATATAGTTAGATCTACTTTATCACAATTCATTGCTGGTTTAGAAGAATTAGGTATAGTAAAAAGAAAAAGGAAAGGTAAACAAGCTTATGTTTTTTCTACAAACAAAAATCCTTGTAACAAAAAGAAAATGCCTGTTGCAATAAAACAAGTTGAAAAAAAGAAAGTTAAAAAGAAAGAAGAATAAATTTTGATGGCAAAAAAATTTAAATTTTGCTTAAAACTTTTAGAGTTTTATTAATTTATTATTAAACATATAAGAGCATAAAGTACAAAGTCCATAATCAGAATATTCTTCAATAATCTCTTTATCTAATCCAATTTTTCTAGCTAATTTTTTAGGTCCATCTTTTCCCATAAGAGTTGTAAATACTTCATTTTTAAAAGTCTTATTAACTATTCTATAAATTCTATCTTCCATTGCATTGCCTATTTCAGTACCTGGAACAATCCAACAGCAAGGAAAAATATCTCCCTTATAGTTTATTGTTAAACTTTTTTTGATTAATTTACAATCATAATGTATCTCTTTGTCTTTTTCATAAAAACCTATGTGTTTTTTCTTTAATTTTGTCAATCCTCTTCCTGTCATAAAATGTTTTTTTATTGGGAAATATTCTCTTCTAAAACCAAGATCTCTCTTTAACAATATTTTTTCTAACAATCTTGGTCTATCTAAATTCAAACCAGCTCTCCAATGATTTACAGTATTAGAAGAAATTTCTACTTCTGTAGCTCCCAACTCAAGTAATTCATCTAATGTTTTATTTACTTTCTTTTCAGAACTAGCCCAAAAACCATTAGTTTGTACACGGACTTTTTTTAATTTTCTAAATTTTTGTTGTTGAACATATTCTAAAGTAGTATAAAGGAGTTTTTTTCTAGTGAAAATTTCTCCTCCTGTAATTTGGAGGGAACTAATATCCCAAACAAAGTTATCTATTACTTTTTTCATATCTTTAATAGCTATTGAAGGTTGCCGAGGGCCACAATCTGCACAGCAATGATCACATTTTAAATTACAATTGTTTGTTATACAAAATATGATTTCTTCCATATTCTGCCAGATAAAATAGTATTATTTAAATCTTACTCAAAAGAAAACTATTAAAACTACTAAAACATTTAAATTAAAGTGAAAAAATATTCACATAAAAAGAGAGGTAAAGTGAAGAAGAAAGGTATTTCTCCAATAATTGCTTTTGTATTATTAATCACTTTAGTTATTAGTTTAGGTACTTTTGTAAGTATTTGGTACAAGAATACTTCTACTAAACAGATGGAAATAGCCTTAGAACAATTAGAAAATACAGCCGAATGTTCTCAGGTAAGGTTTGAAATAGGCTTTGATTATGAAACATGTTCAATTAGTGTATTTAATGCAGGGGAAGAAATTATCAATAATTTAGGTATAGTTTACTCTTTTACAGACAGCACAAAACAATCAGAAATTAAAGAATTAAGTATCTCTCCTAATGCTAGAAAATCTATAACTCAAGTTCCTAACTTTGTAAAAGCTGTATTTTCTCCTATTTTAATTAGGGGAGGTAAAGAAATAACTTGTACAGACGAACGTGAATTTTCACTAAAAAATCCTTTTGAATGTTGCTTTAGTGACGATGATTGTCCAGGCGAACTAAACCTTTGCCAAAGTTATGCATGTACGCCTGTAGAATGTATAAATGAAGGGCATTGTGATTTATTCGAGATTTGTACAGATAATACCTGTGGCTATATTAAATGCCAAAACAACCCAGATTGTACATATCCTGGAATGCCTATTTGTGACAAAGACAAGAAAATATGTATTGGTTGCACCAAAGATGCAGAATGTACTGATTCTTTATTCCCCTATTGTTTAGATAATGGTTGTGTTGAATGTAAAGATTCTGGCAATTGTCCAGTAGAAGAACCAATATGTTCAAACAATGCATGTGTTGAATGTACTATAAAAACAGATTGTAAGAATCCTTTGTTACCTTATTGTTCAGAAAATACTTGTGTAGAATGTTTAGATGCTAAATCTTGTCCAGCAGAAGAACCAATTTGTTCAAATAATGTTTGTGTTGAATGTTCAATTAATGATGATTGCGTATATGATAAGTATAAACCTGTTTGTTCAAACAATGCTTGTGTGGCTTGCCTTGAAAATAATGATTGTCCAAATAAAGGAGAAGTTTGTTTGAATAATGCTTGTATTATTCCGGAATGTTTGATTAATGATGATTGTAAACCTCAGTTATGCGTAGATTACAGTTGTGTTGATTGTGTTACAGATGTAGATTGTACAGATCCTTTGCTACCTCATTGTGTAATAAGTACTTGTGTTGAATGTATTGTTAATACAGAATGTGATAAATTAGAATATTGTTTCAAAAATACTTGTACAAGCACTAAATAAAAATTTTAATTTTTGCTTAAAAGTTTTAATCCTTAAAAATTGCTAAAATATCTTCTAATAATAAGTGCCTAAAACTCTCAATAACTATAGTTGCACCTTTTTCTTCTTTATCTCTATAAAATGCTTCATCAATAATTGCTATTGGATTTTCATCTATGTCTCTTAAAAAATAAATATTTGGATCAAAGGGTGCAATGATTAATTCAAGACCATGCTTATCTGCAACTTCTTTTAGTTTATTATTATCAATTATGTTTCCAGAAAAAGATGAACCATAATGTGCTGTAATTTTAATACAGTCTTTCTTATATTCAAATCTCATTGAAACCATTTTGATTAAGTGATAATGGGGGATTAATTATATAATTTGTGGTTAAAACAACAAAGCTTCGTATAATATACATTATGTACGTCCTCTGTAGAATTAAAAAGCTGTTTAAAGGCCTTCTAAGGCCTTTTTTACTTCTAACCCTATATTCCTAAGTTCCTCTGCAGTTAAATTTCTTGTAAATGTAGATTTATAATGGGTTCCTGCAACACAAACTCCATGAACTTCTTTAAAACTATTTGAAAGTAAGTAGTAATGTATTGGAGCAGTTTTTTCTTTACTTAAGAATTTGAAAAATTGTGATAACCTTTCACCACATGGTTTATAAAGTTCATTAATATCTTTTCCATTTTCTAATCCCGGTTCAAGGCCTGTCCAATTTGAATTAAAACATTTACTTGCTTCATGGAGTGCTCCTGGAGTTAATTCTAAAGTCTCCTCATTAGCCAAACTAAAATGGAGTGTTAAATTTCTTGTTTTGAAATATTCTTTAATCCAAAGGTTAATATCTAATCTCATGTGTCTTATTTTGATTTTTTAGATTTATATCTCTTTCTAAAAAGGGAATTTACCTTTAAAGAGATTTTAATCCAACACTTTATATTTAACTTTGGTACGAATATCTCTTAATTTAAATTCAAGCTCTTCTTGGCTTAATTGGCCTAATCTTATTAAAGAATCAGCAGTCTTTTCTGTTAGGGCTCTTATTTCTGTAATATTTAAGTCTCTAAATAATGCTCCAGCCATATTTGGATATGAAATAGAATAGTCTACTTGGCCTTCTGAATGGAATCTTAATCCATTATATGGTTGAGAAAAAAATCCATGTTTCATGAAATCTGCAGCTATTCTTTCTGCTCCATTAGTTATTAAATCCTCAATTTTTTTTGCTCCAAATCTATCTGAAACTGATTTTAAGCGATATCTTTTGCTAGGGAGTTTTTCTTTAAGTTGTAAAGTATATTCTAGCTCATGAGGGTTTCTTGTAAATTTTTCTAATCCTGAAGGTGTAAGTATTTCTATAATCTGAACTCCGATAATTGTTTGGTGTTCTCTCATTTCGTCAAAATCTATAATTGTTTTAAAATCTGTCATTTTTATTCCTCCAATTGTTTAAGCTGGTTAATTAAGCCTTATTTATATACTTTCTTATGATTATACGAAGTGTTTAAATAGAAATATAATTATTAATAATTAAGGTGATTAAATGCAGGTTTCTGAAGTAAAACAAAAGATTGAAACAGAGTTAAAGATTCAAGGTAAATCTCCACAAACAATAAAGATGTATTTGTACTTTAATGAGAAGTTCTTAGAATTTATTAACAAAGATCCAATGCAAGTTACTACAGATAATATTAAGATGTTTTTAGCTGAATTATTGTCTAAAGGCAATGATCCAGGTTCTGTTGCTTTAGCTCGTTCTTCATTGAAATATTTTTATGATGAAATGATGGAAATGAATTTAATGGCTAAGATTAAAACTCCTAAAAAGCAAAGGAAAATACCTGATGTTTTAACAAAAGAAGAAGTCTTTTTATTGATAGATAACGCTGGTTCTTTAAGAAATAAATTGTTAGTAGAGTTTATGTATGCCTCTGGTTTAAGAGTTTCAGAATGTGCTAAATTAAAAGTTCAAAATTTAAATTTAGAAGATAAAACAGGGCTTTTAAAGTTTGGTAAAGGTGGTAAAGATAGGTTCTTTATATTGTCTGATAGGTTAATTAAGGATTTAAAAGAATATTTTGATAAGAAGTTAGACGACGGCACTTATATTTTTCCTGGGACTTCTGGACCTTTAAATGTGCGTTCTATACAAGATGTGATTAAAAGAATTGCCAAGCGTTCTGGGATTAAAAAGAAGGTATATTGCCATGGTTTAAGGCACGCTTTTGCTACACATTTATTGGAATCTGGAACAGATATTAGGCTTATACAAGAGCTTTTGGCACATTCTAACCTACAAACTACTCAATTCTATACTCAGGTTTCTAAAAAACAATTACAGGGTGTTAGAAGTCCTTTAGACGAGATTTAGGATTTCTAATTTAATTGAATTTTTCATTAAAATTATTGAGAAAGGCTTAAAAAGAATGAGATTTAAATAAAAGGTATGAAACATAAAAAAGTTTTAAAATTAAAGGGCAAGGCTTTGATTCGAGCTATTAAGGAAGCTCAAAAAGACCCTGAATATATGGCAGAAGTTAGAAAATTTATTGAATATACTACTAGTTAAAAATTATATCTTCTTTTCAAATCATTATATTTCCAAAAATTTGGCACTCTCAAGGCTTCTTTTAACGCTATAGCTCTATATGCTTTTAAAGATTTAGGATTAAGCATTGTTTTTGTATCATTAGAAATAACAATATCTAATTTATAATAACAAGCACAGGCAACAATAATAAAATCTACATCTATATTAGTTGTTTTCCAGTTCCTTATACCTCCATATTCTCTATATTTTTTATAAAAATTTAATGCAAGAGAATAAATCTCTCTTGAAAATTTTAATGTTTTTCCTTTTGTTAATTCATCATAAGTACATAAGAGTAAGTTTCTTTGCTTTATTTTTCCTAATTTTAATGTTTTAGATGTTTGTCTTAATTCTTTCCTAATTGGTTTAAATCCATAGATGATAAATTCTTTGTCTTTACTTAAAGAGTTATTAATTTTTTCAATATTATTTTCTTCTATTAAAAGACCATAAATATTGGTGTCAAATATTACTCTTAACATATTTGAGATTTTAATATTGCTTTTAATAAGCTATTCTAAGAAAAAACATTGTTATTTTCAGGATATTTGGAAATAGCTAATATTTGTTAAATTTAGCAGAAAGCTTTATTAATTCTATTTGATTTATACCGCTAACATGATGGAATTTAAGGTAAAAGGGGCAGAAACTGTTAAGAATCGTTTAATGCGATTACAGAAAAATAATTATCGTTCTATTCCTTTAAAGGAAAAAATCGAGATTAAGGAAGAAAAAGTAAGTGTTAACAAAGAAATAGATGCGTTAAAACAACGTTCTATGATAAAACATATGCCTTTAGATAGAAAAACTCCTAAGGATGAAGATGGTTTTGTAGATTTTGCTAATTTTAAACCAAAATTTAAAGAAGAATTACCTGTTCCTAGTCCATCTGATTTTGATGAAGAAGATTTTATGATTTCTGATGTTGAAGATTTTAGACCAGGACCTGGCGTTGTTAGTAATATGTTGAAAGATAATGCTAAGCATTTAGATAGGGTAAAGGTTTCTTTACAAAAAGTAGAAGAAATTAAGAAAAAGATGCTGAAATCTGATAATTTTTTAGGATTATATTATGATTTAAACAAAGCAGAAAAAGAATTAATGGATGTAATGAATGGCGTAAAGCATGCAGGTGTAGAAATTCCTACAGCAATGGGCTCAAGGATTAAGTTAGCTGTTTCTCGTAAAATGAGTGCTTAAATCTTTTAGTTTTTTCTTAAAATATTTAGAGGTTTGACGACGAACTATAAGAATTCTTTAAAGATTTTTCTAAACGCTTTTTGGAAACGTTTATACTCTTTTAGACCTTCTTCTGTGAGTTCATAGTTCTTTTTTCTTCCTGATCGCTTGTATGTAACAAGCTTTTTTTTCCGTAGAAATTTTAGGGCAGGGTATATTGTTCCGGGGGTGAGTTTTGTACTCAATTTACGCCCTATGATCTCAGCAAGCTCGTCGCCACATAACCTCTTTTTTTTTAGTTCATGGAGCATTTTAAGGGTTAAAAAACCTTTAATATTTACATATTTGGGCAGCTCCATAAGATAATATTGGTAAAATTAGTTTATAAATATTTATATTGTATAACCTATATATTGTTTAAGCTATATATTGGTTATCAAATCTATAGGTTTAACTATATATTGTTTTTCCTATATATCTTACTTCCAATATATTGGATTAGCAATATTTTTTACTGCTTAAAACTTTTAAGCAAAAATTAAAATCAATAATAGGCAAAATTTATAAATAGTGTTAAATTATATTTACATATGTTAAAAATATTTAACAAATTGGTGCCTTTTTTTGAAGATAACTATAGGCGGATTAATGTTAGGGAATATTCCAGATTGCTAAAAATAAGCCCTCCTTCTGCATCAAAAATATTGAATGAATTGAGAGAAGAAGGTCTTTTAATAAAAGAAGAAGAAAAAAATTATCTTTATTTTTATGCCAATAAAGAAAACTTTTTGTTTATTAATTTACAAATAATTTATTATAGGGAAAAGTTTAATAAAATAGGATTATTTGATGCCTTAGAAAAAGATTTTATTAATCCAGTTGTAATTTTATTCGGATCATTTGCTAAAGCCGAAGTAAATGAAAATTCAGATATTGATTTAGCAATATTTAGTTTAACTAAAAAAGAAATTAATTTAAAAAAATATGAAGAAAAATTAAAAAGAAAAATCCAAGTTTTTTCATTTAATCAGAAAGAAGATGTTAAAAATGAGATGCTTTTGAATAATATATTAAATGGTTTTAAAATTTTAGGTGATTGGTAAAATGGATTGGAAAGGATGTATTAAAAAAAATTTAGTTAAAGAAATTAAAGTAGATGAAAACCTTATAAAATCTTTAATAAATTCAGCAAAAGTAAAAATAGATGCAGAAGAATCTATACCTAAGAAGTTTTCCGAGCCAAAAATAAGTCTTATCTATGATGCCTTGAGGATGTTTCTTGAAGGATTAGCTTTAAAAAATAAATTTAAGATATATAACCATGAATGTTATGTTTTCTTTCTTAAAGAGATTTTGAAAAGATCAGATTTGGCTTCTAAATTTGATAAAGCTCGTAAAATAAGAAATGCAATAAACTATTATGGTAAAAGGATAAATGAGAAAGAGTCTAAACAAATAATTAAAGAAATTAAATTATTAATTAAAGAACTTCAAAATTTATTAAAATAATGTTAAATTTATTTTACACATGTTAATTTTTTTTAACAATAATTTAAGTAGATAAGATTTATAAAACAGAAATTAAATTTTAGATAAT
>JAHIMK010000106.1 GCA_018896675.1 Nanobdellota archaeon | reverse complement strand
GTCTACATGAATGAACAAGTAACCCGGAAAGTACGGCCTGATTTTTCTGGCGCGCGGATTGACGCGCTGCACCCGGATGCGCGGATAAAAATTCTCAATTTCATGGGCGCAAACTTGCCCCCAAAGAAAATCTTCTTTTCGCGGCTTGCTGTGCAACGCGTACCAGTGGGCAGGCATGGCTTCTTAATCCTGGCAAAGCAACTCTTTCCAATTTGATAAGGGTTCTTTCTGGCAAGGAAGATCAGCCTCTCGACAAGCTTGCCAAGTCAATCCACAGATAGGACAGGTGTATCGGATGAACCGCTTTTGTGATCCAAGCATCTCTGCCTTTACTTGCCCTTTCTTACATAACGGGCACATTTCATCAATATCGTAGCAATTATTCATTCTTCTCCCCCCAGGGACTGCCAGTAAGGGAAAGAAGACTCCTGTCCATGCCCAATTTGCTCCCTGAAGATGTCTTCTCGTGCCGTATTTCGCACGAATATCTCCGGCCGCAATATGATCTTGCTGTTATACTGCCATTCTTGAACTCGGTTGTGCTTCTTTTCGTAACCATTCGTCTATGACATCTCTTTTGAAACGCCACGATTTCCCAATTCGAATCGCCGGAATAAAACCCGCTTTGGCCATCTTGTAAACCTTGGCCTCGCTCAAGCGAAGGTACCGTGCCAGATCATGGACGGTCATAACCCCAGTTTCAATTTCCACCCCGGGAGGATGATTGCTCATATCAGTCTCCTCGATCAAAGGGCATTGCCCGCGGCTTTTATTGAAGATGCTCGCAGACGCTTACTTATGGAAAGAGTCAAAGAACAGGCAAAAAGTGAAAAATTTTTCACATACTAACAAAATCATGCGTGACGGGATTATACCAAATTTTGTCGCGATTGCAAGTCCCACTGTAAGAAACAGTACAATTGCCTATGTGTTTTATGAAAAGTGGGCTCCAGCCCCCGGCATTGCTGCTGAAATCGGGTTCAACACTACCTTGGTCGTAGGTGCATGCAATTGCTGCTGAAGATCCCGGTTAGTATTCAGCGGAAGAGAGCCGCAGTAAACCCTTCTTGAACATGGATGGTTACGTGAAAACTTTTTCTCACAGCGCGAACCGTTTTTCTAGTTTACTGTTATAATCCCTTTCAGCAATTGCTGAAAGGATGTTTTATAGTGAAAACACAAATGGGCGAGCAAACTGCGCTTCAGGCGTTGCAGGACTGCCTGGGGAAGATCTCATTCCTCCAGGTGGAATACATTGGGCCAATCAGGGGGGGCCAGGGGCCGGATCTCCAGGCGGTGCTGCGTGTCCAAGGTCGTCCTGTGGAGGTGTTCGCCGAATACGAGGACAACGGCCAGCCGCGCTGGGCGCGTCAGGCCGTGTATGTGCTAAAGGGATGGCTGGCCGAGCGTCCGGGAGCGTACGGGGTATTCATTGCCCCCTACATCTCCCCCGCTGCGGCTGCCATCTGTAAGGAAGCGCAAATCGGTTATCTGGACCTGGCGGGGAACTGCCACCTGTCCTTTGAGACGGTTTACGTACATCAGGAAGGGTATCCCGACCCCTTCCCCCAGCGCCGTGACCTTCGTTCGCTCTATTCCCCCAAGGCAGAACGCATCCTGCGGGTCTTGCTGACCCAGTCGCAGTGCAATTGGAAAATAGAAGCATTGGCCGAAGCCGCAGAAGTAAGTTTTGGGCAGGTGTCGAATGTCAAGAAACTGCTGGCCGACCGGGAATGGCTGCTTTTAGACGCCGCTGGTATCCGTCTGAGCAATCCCGGCGCGCTGCTCGATGAGTGGATCCAGCAGTACAAGTATCGCCGCAATCGGGTAACGGATTACTACTCGATGACAGATGTAACCGAAAGCGAATACCGCCTGGCCGAGACCTGCCAACATTTGGGCCTGCGCTATGCCTTGACCGGCTTCTCGGGCGCGGCCCGTCTGGCCCCGGCGGTGCGCTACCAGCGGGTGATGGCTTACATCCAAGGCGATCTGGGTGCACTAACAGACGCGTTGGGCTGGAAACCGGTGCCCAGCGGGGCGAACATCAGCCTTCTGGCACCATACGACGAAGGTGTTTTCTACGGCGCGCGGGACATGGACGGCGTGCAGATTGCTGCGCCGGTACAAGTCTATCTGGATTTGCAGAGTTACCGTGGCCGTGGGCAGGAAGCAGCTGAAGCCGTGCGGATGGATTTGGAGAAATCATGGTAGCCAAACGCACAGATTACACCGCCGAGGCGGTAGATGCCGCCCGCAGCGTGTTGCTGGAATTAACCCGCTTATTGGGAGAATACCGCGAGGGGCTTGTGATTGTGGGCG
>JAHIMK010000039.1 GCA_018896675.1 Nanobdellota archaeon | reverse complement strand
GCCTGTGGACAGATTTGCCTATGCTTTTCCATTTTCTAGAAAAGTAAGCAAGCTGGAAGAAGCAGGAACTACACGCGATGAGCCTTCAAAGGCAACAGACGCTGGAAGCCACGCACTTTAGTGCGTGGAGGACGTCACGGGTGGAAAAAGCAGTTTAATGCTTCTCCCATTGTTGATGGAGATTTTGATTGGTACAAAATAACATTCCCTTTTAATTGTAGTATTATTAAAACTACGAATAAAACTACGGATAAAACTACGGATAAAATAAAGATAGTATTTAATCTTCTTAGTAAGAATCCACATTTAACTGCAGTAGATATTGGAAATAATTTAGGTATATCTGAAGAAGGTGCGAGATATTATTTGTCTAAACTAAAGAATCAAGGAAGAATAAAAAGGAAAGGGAGTAAAAAGACTGGAGAATGGATTGTGATAAAATGATTAAAAATAAGAAGGAACTAAGGTGGCTACAAATTGTAGTCAACTGAAATTAAAAAGAAAGATGAAAAAAACAAAAATGATAACTAAAGATATAGAATATGTAGAGTTGTATGCTGAAGAGTTAATAAACAATCCAGAACTTTTTAAACAGCAAAGGATATTTATAGAATCACAAATGGAAGTAAGCAAAGAATTATTTCTAAATAAATTTGGTAAAAACTTCAATGAAGAGGCAAGGAAATATCTTAAAGAAAGAAACTTGATTTAACTTACTTTTGCTTTCCAAACCAACTAATCAATTACAAACAATACAAAGCAACTAAAAAAAGCCTCTACAAAACAACAACATAATACTTAATTAAAACAACAATAGTAATAATAGTTCTAATTACAACAACAACAAAACTACTTCCTACTTCTTAACCATCCCCATAACAGTCCAAGCAACACCTAAACAAAGAAAAGCCAAACCAATAGCTTTATTCACTGCAGAAATAAAAACAACACCAAGAGCAACTAAAGGAATACCCATAGCCAACAAAGTTTTAGAATCATGCTTTTTCATAATAATAACAAAGTATTAGTGATATTTAAAATTAATTAAAAAAAGAAAAAATTATTTCTTAAGCAATTCAACAATCTCTTCTAAAGAAGTATCTGCATTAAAGTCAAGCAAACCTCCTAATACTAATTTATCAACTTGTATTGTAAACTTTAAATAAGCATTAACTGGTTCTACTCTTCCTTTAGCTTCAGCCATAGTGGATTTTCTTGCTTCTTCTGGCAATTCTGCATAAAATTTGAGTGCTTTATTTTTCAAATGCTGTTCTAATTGATCTTTATATTGCATTTTTAGGACCTCCTTTATTTAGTGTTAATAAAATATAATCAAGCAATTTATAAAGTTTATCCTAAACAACACTTACCTCAGCTACTACTGCTAGTTGTTAATCAAAAACTAAAACAAAGCTAACAAAGAAAGCCTCTACAAACCAATAGTAATAAAACTACTTCCTACTTCTTAACCATCCCCATAACAGTCCAAGCAACACCTAAACAAAGAAAAGCCAAACCAATAGCTTTATTCACTGCAGAAATAAAAACAACAGCAACTAAAGGAATACTCATAGCCAACAAAGTTTTAGAATCATGCTTTTTCATAATAATAACAAAGTATTAGTGAGATTAAACTTTGCCTAAGCGAATAAAGAGAGTTGTAAGTAACAAACAAAAACAAAGCTAACAAACAAAGCCTCTATAAAACCTGAAAATCTGTTCACAAAACCGGACAAGAAAATAAATACTAGTTCTTTTAACTGAAGCTAAGGAGGTAGAGCTATGAAAAGAACAGAAACTCTTAAATATTCTTTGGTATCTATAGATACCATGAACAAACAAGTTAATTTAAGGTTGCCAGAGCAATTAATCATTTCAGCTAAAAATTATGCTAACAAACATGGTTTTGCTACAGTGCAAGAATTGATTAAAGAGTCATTAAGAGAAAAATTGTTTGATAATCCAGAGATTTCTAAAAAAGAACTTGCTCTTGTAAAAAAATTAATAAAAGTAAGTGATGAAAAAAATCTTTACAGCACAGAAAAAGAATTGTTCAAAAAGCTCAAACGTAAATGAATTATGCTCTTAAACCAACTAAATTCTTTATCCTACAATTAGATAAAATTAGTAAAGAAGCTGCTAATTTAATTGAAGAAAAATTAAAATTAATTAAAAATAATCCTTACAGATATAAAAGAATTAAAGGACATAATTTATTTCTTTTTAGAATTAGATTTAAAGATCAAAATAAAGAAAAGAGATTAATTTATCTTGTTGACAAACCTTATATAAAACTTATTTGCATTTTAGACAGGAAAAAAGAATATAAGGATTTAAAGAAATATTTAAAATAACACTTGCCTGAGCGAATAAAGCTAGTTGTTAATCACAAAGTAAAACAAAGCAAGTAAAGAAAGCCACTACAACTACTCATACCTTAAAGAATCAACGGGGTTCATCTTAGAAGCTTTAATAGCAGGTATCAAACCAGAAACAATCCCAAATACAAAAGCAAAAGCTAAACCACCCAATAACAAACTTAAAGACAAATTAACATTCAACATAGTATAACCAGCTAAGTGAATAGCACTTTGTATACCTAAGCTAATCAAAGCACCAATAGTTACACCAATCAAACCAGCACCTAACCCTATCAAACCAGATTCTATGATAAACAATGAAGCAATGTCGGTTGTCTTAGCACCAATAGCTTTCATAACTCCTATCTCTCTAGTTCTTTCTAAAATAGAAGTATACATAGTGTTAGCAATACCAATGCCACCAACTAATAAACTGATTGTAGCCAAACCAATAAGAACAGCTTGTATTACAGCTAAGATAGTTCCAAAACTTTCTAACAACTGTTCAGAAGTTTGTATTGTAAAATCTTCTTCATCTTCCTTGACATCTCTAGACTTACGCAAATTTTTCTTAACTTTTTCAGCAACATTTTCAGGATCTTCACCAGTTTTACTTTGTGCAACAATCATGTCATATTTGTCAGGTTCATCAAACAAGTCACGAGCAACATCTATTGGCAAATATATTTGACTATCATCTTGTGGATTACCTATCCTACCATAAATGCCTACTACTTCAAACTCCTTGCCTTCAATAATTATCTTATCACCTAAACTAACACCCTTATCAAACAATTTTTTATCAGTAGCAACATCAATGCCAATATTAACTTTAGAAGTATCTTTATCAGTAATCTTTCTACCTTTTTCAACTTTAAAAGCACTTGACATAGATTCAAATATGGCCCAACTTTTAGTATCCATTGGTGTCCCTAAAGTCCAAGTGTAAGTAGTTTCTTCCTTATATGTTACAGCTCCAATCTTTATCACAGCGCCTGTTACAGCTTCAATGCCTTGAGTTCTTTCAATAATCTCTAAATCTTTTTTAGTCAGCTCAATACCTTCAACAGGCGCACCAAACATGCTTGAGCCTGGCATAATCATTAACTTGTCAGAACCCATCTGTTCAAACTGGTCTGTGATAAATTTTTGCAATCCAGAACCTAAACTCATTAAAGTTATCAATAAAGCAATCCCAATAAAAACTCCTAATAAAGTTAAACCAGTTCTTAATTTTCTACTTTTGAAAGCAGAAAAGCTTATTCGAAAATAATCCTTAATCATTTTCTTAAAGCCTCCACCGGTTGCAGTTTAGCAGCTTGCATAGCTGGCAATACTCCTGCTATCATGCCAATGAAAAATGAAAATGACATTGCACCTAAGATTAAAAATAATGAAAATTCTGGTACTAAAGAAATGCCTCCAATAATGTCTGCTAAATATTGTGCAGCTTTTGCCAAACCAATGCCAAAAACTATTCCTAAAAATCCACCTAATAAACCTAAGATTCCAGATTCAATCATGAACAATAATGCTATTGTGTTTTTAGTAGCGCCAACAGATTTCATTATGCCTATCTCTCTAGTTCTTTCAACAATGGAAGTAAACATTGTATTCATTATTCCAACTCCTCCAACAAGTAAACTAATTGCAGCTATTCCAATCAACACAGCTTGTATTACTGCCAAAATTTGTGTAAACGTATCTATAACTTGTTGTGCAGTCTGCACGTAAAAATCTTCTTCACCTTCTTTGACATTTCTTTCTTTCCTTAATTCTTTCTTAATATCTTCAGCAACCTCTGCTGGAACAAAACTCCTCTTTACCATGACAAAGATGTTAGAGATTTCATCAGGCTCATCAAATATCTCACGGGCAGTGTCTAAAGGTATAATGCTAGAACTTCCAATAACATGCGCTTCTTCACCAATTCCAATAACCTTGAAATCAATACCATTTATCTTGACATTATTTCCTACACGAATATCTCTTTCAAATGTGTCGTAAGCAATGCCTTGTGAAATAGTTATAACATAATCATCGCCAGTATCCATTTGTCGGCCTTCAGCAATCTGGAAAACGTCTATCTTGCTTGTAACTTTCAAAGTTTCAGCATCTGTCGGACCGCCAATGATTTGTGTAGAAGTTTCTTGTTCTCTAAATTTTAAACGTACAGTTTTAGAAAGCACTGGTACTGCCGCTTCAATGCCTCTAACGCTTTTCACAGCCTTAAGATCACTATTGTCAAATGTAGCCGTAGAATAACCAGTACTGCCAGGTCCAAAAAAATATCCGCCAGGTGCAATTACAATTCTGTTAGAACCAATTTCTTCAAACTCTGCCTGGATAGCATTTTGCATGCCAACGCTAATGGAGATAAGAGCTACAACTGCAGTTATACCAATCAAGATTCCAATCAAGGTAAGCCAACTTCTCAGCTTACGATGACTGATACTTCTAAATGCAAGTCTGGCATAATCTGCAATCATGTTTCTTTATTGTTTTTTCTTTTTCTTATGCCTTTTCCAAGCAAAGTAGCCGCCTACAATTAATAGTAAGACAATAATCCATACCCAACTGCTTCCTGTTTTTAATCCCAATTCACTTGGACTATAAAGTTTTACAGGTAACACCATTTTTTCACCATAAGCAATATTGTTTGCGTCTTTATAATCTAATTCGAAAACTAACTTAGTTTCCTCTTCTTCCATATTAATCCTAAACTCAGCAGTTTCATAATCATCAGAGTCAACATCTCCAATATACATTGCACTTTGCGAGATTATTTCAATATTTTCAGATTCTAAAAGCTTAATTCTCAAGAACTTGACATCTGTAGTGCCGCCATTAATTATCTTCAAGATTAAATTGCCGGTATCAGTTTTTGTAGTCAACTCAGTGCTTTCAATTTCTAAAGACAATTCTGGTTGTGAACCTACTACGATTCCTATGATATCACTGACATTATGCGAATAACCTTGCGCATCATAGTATTTTATGTTAACTGGCACTTTATACAATCCAGCTTCTGCATCAGGCGAGGCAATCAATGTATAGCTAACTTCTCCAAAATTCCTTACAGCAATAAAATCTATTTTCTTTTCAGAAGTCATTCCTAAAGGTGCAAATGGTATGTCAGCACTATTTAATTCTAGTTTAACAGTAATGTCTCTCATTGCAGAGCTTGAAGGATTATCAATCCTTAATTTGACATTAGCAGTTTGTCCAGGTTTTATCACAGCAGTAGTTTCTTCAGAACTTTCAACAGAAATTGAAGTTTCTAATCCAGAACTTACTTTTATAACTTGAACATTGAAGGGTGAACTAGTTGCACTGCTTAATTTTTCAGAAAAATACTGTAATGATAATTGATAACTATCTTCAACTGCATCTTTGTTTACATCAACCTGAAAACTAAAAGTTGCTTTCTCGCCAACTTTCAATGAAGAAAACTTAACTTTTTTTTCTGATGTAATAATAAAAGGATAATTATCTACAAGAGTAATTTCCAAATTATTAATATCTTGATTATCAAGATTTATAACTTCAAAACTTATTGTTGTTGAAGTTCCTGGCTGTACCGGAGAAGGATCGTATTTTACTAAATCAATCCTTAACTCATTGGCTTTTGTGACTATGGTTTGTGTTGCAGCAACAACTTGACAAAACACCAACATCAAACATAGTGCCAATATTAATTTTAGCTTATTCATTTTTTACTACCTCCATTAAGACTTCCTTCCCATAATGATTGTTTTTCAGTATTATGGTTCTTAGTTATCTTGCCGTCAACAATCCTTACAATTTTGTCGGCAAACTTTGCAATATAAGGATCATGTGTAACATTGATTATTGTTTTTCCGTAATTTTTATGCAAGCCAACAATCAAGTCCATGATTGTTTGGCCAGTTTTAGAATCCAAGTTTCCAGTAGGCTCGTCTGCAAGGATAATATCTGGATCATTTGATAAAGCTCTTGCGATTGCTACTCTCTGCTTTTCACCGCCACTCAGTTCTGATGGTTTATGGTGCATTCTCTTGCCAAGCCCAACTTGATTAAGTAACATAATGGCTTTGTCTTCTCTTTCATCTTTAGGTATGCCTTGAAAAATCATTGGCAAAGAAACATTTTCAATTGCATTTAATGTAGGAATTAAGTTGAATGCCTGAAAAACAAATCCTATTGTTTTGCCCCTGACTTGGGCCAGCCTATTTTCGCTCATTTTTGCAATGTCATGGTTATTAAGAAATATCTGCCCTTTTGTCGGCAAATCCAAGCATCCGATTAAATGCATTAATGTACTTTTTCCAGAGCCACTTGGACCAATAATAGAAACAAAATCTCCTTTATTGAAATCTAAATCAATTCCTCTTAACGCTTCTACTTGTGTACCTTCCAAGCTGTAAACTTTCCATACATCTTTTAGTTTGATTACAGTTTGTTTCATTATTCACCTTCTAGTCTTTTTACAAAATCTTTTAACATTCCAGAGACTATCTTCATATTTTTTTGCATTAATTCTAAACTTTTTAATCTTTTGTCTTTTGTTTTTTTATGTTTTTCTAATATTAAAGGTATCTCTTTTTTTGTTATATCTAATTTCTTTTCAATTATTAACAAACCACTATGAATCATTTTCATAAAATCCTTTTCCATATACAAATATATCTTTTTATTACCCGGTTTAGTCTTTTTAGTTATCAATCCGATATCTGAAAGGAATTTTATTTTATTGCTTATAGAGGCTAAGCTATAACCTGTTTTCCGGACAATGTCTTCCATTGTAATTTCTTTTACAGCAGAATAAAGAATTCCTATTATTGTAGATGATAATTCATCCATGCCTTGGACTGCTCCAATTTTCTTAAAATATTCAACTATATCTTTTTCTAGATTATCCATTTTACTATTTTCAGTATTTATTAAAAATAGTAAATATATAAATGTTATGTTTTAGAATTTTAATACTCAACAGATTTTCTTATTCCTTCTAGTTCTTCAATCTTTTCTTCCATACTGAGAATCTGATCTCTATAGAAATCTATGTTTTGTTTATAATTCTCTATTTCAATTTGAATTAGTTCGTGCTCTTTCCGGTTTATTTCTTTGTTTTTTTTGCTCATATGTAAACCCCTCCCCCTCCGTAAAGAGGGAAGGGATTGTCTCCTATCGTTTTGGACAGGAGGTGTCCAACTTTTGTTGTACACTAATGCAAGCTCGCCTCTTAGTGTTTCACCCTCTGCTAATGCCTGTAATTATGAGCTTTATTAGATAAAGAATTCCGTGCGTAAAAGAAAACCTTTATTAATGATTTCATTTTACTTAATAGGAATCCTTTTTTGGATGTAAGAGTTTTCCTCGATAGTTGTGGAAGCTGACGGGGAAAACTTGCTTGTTTCTTATTCTTGATTATCATCTCCTTTTGATTTTAATGAGTGGGCACATAAAACCCTTGGATAGGAATGTAGAACTCTGAACTCTTCTTTGTCCATAGTAGTCGGACGGATTACTGTTATCGCTGTAATCCTACACTAATATATAAGAAAAACTAGTATTTAAAGATTATTGGGCTAGATAATAATCATTTGAATGTGGTTAAAACTTCGAATTTCAAGGAATTAAGGCTTATTTTGCCAGTTTAGTGCTTACAATCTTGCATTTACAAGGTAATCTTGGAATAGCTTTTTTCAAAACATCTACTGCTAATTTTGCATCAACTTCGTCAACAGATAAGCTAAATAATGCTTGGTTGACTTTAACTCTTGCAGCACAACCGATAGATCTTCCAAATGCACGCTGCATACCAGTCTGCATTCTATCTGCACCAGCACCTGTAAGCATCTTATTTTCTCTAAGTATATGGTGTGGAAATACTTTTAATTTTAAATGATATATCTTATTTTGACTTTCAATTGATCTTACTAATATAATTCTAGCACATTCTAAAGAATTATCTCTTATTTGCATTGCTTCTTTAGAAACTAAATCAATTCTATATTCAAATTTTCTCTTTAAATCACCCATGTCATATTTTGCAATCTTAATAGCTGGAACTGATTTAATAAAAGCTTTTTTCTTATACTTAGATTTACGTGTATATGCTCTTTCCAATGGTGTATAACAATGTCCTGGTCTTATTCCTGCCATTTTTAAGCCTCAATTTTTATTTTTGTACCTATTGATTGTCCAGGCAATCCGTGTTCAAATATTGCTCTTACTGCTCCACTATTACCATGAACTGCTTTAATTTCCCCGTGTAGTTTTTTTCCAGCAGGAGAAGTCCACACAACTTTTTTGCCTACTAATTTAGTTGCTTTAGTTTTATTATCTATACTTGCAACTTTTAAAATCATGTGCTTTAACTTTTGTGTTTTCTTTCCACGCCTGAAATTTGCTACAATCGCTTCCATTTTCAACCTAATAATATTTCAACATCTTCTCCGACCAATGTTCTTAAGTCTTCAAAGAGTCTTTCTCTTACAAATGCTTTCTTTGTGATTCTTATCTTGCTTATATGTTTTTCTAATTCTTCAAGACTGCTAGGTTTAATGTTATCTAAGCCGCCTTCTTTGGTGATGTCGGCTTTTAACATTTCATCCCTGTCTTCAAGATCTTTGACAATAAACGCCAAATCTTCTAAAATAATTAATTCTCCAACTTTCTTCCCATATTTAAATCTTACCTTTGTACGTTCAAGCTCTAAACTTTTCTTTCTTTGCATATGCTCTACTAATACTTTAATGAAAAGTCTTGCATCTTTCTTAACTTTGTTAACTTCCTGTTTGCTTAATTTTCCCATTTCAAAATCTTTTTTAGCTTTTTCAATATCTTTTAAGATTCTTAAAAACTTAGCTGGAATCTTTTCTTCTTCAATTAACTTTTCTTTGAAAAGTGCATCTAATTTAGCATCTGGAACTTTATCAATCCCTTTCTCTGCTAAAAGATCTCTTGTGATTCTTAAACAAGTATCATATACATCAAGAATACTTTCTTTTTCTGTTCTTTCTTCAATTTGTTTAAATAATTCTTTAATTCTTTTCAAATAATCTTCTGCCCCTTTTAATAAATCATCAATTTCTTTTCCAGTTACTTCTGTAACCTTACCATGTTCAATATTTTTGTAAGCTGTTCTTATCTTTTCTAAAATATCAACATACTTTTTCTCTAATAATTTTTCTTTCTTAACAAAAATATCATTTAATAATTTAATAGTTTCTTTTGGAGTTGGCGGTGGTATTCCATAAAGCATTAAAGCTGCTTGAGCAGGATTCAAGACTGCATAATACAAATCTTCTCCTAAAACACTCAATAATTTTTGTTTTGCCCTTTGCACTAATTTTTCACCAATATCCAATCCCATATCAATTGCTTCAGGACTAGGTTTAATTCTGCCCATTTGCAATAACAATTTCCATGGCATAAAGACTCCTCTATCGTATAAAGGAACTCCGTCCCTAAGTAAAGTGAATATTACTGGATTTGCATCTTTTATGTTGTCCCAGAAGTCTGTTAAAATATAAGTTTGTACATGAAACTGTTTTTTAACACCAGTAATTTTGCTGGCTTCCATTCCCATTCCTATAATAATAGCTCTAAGCTTGTCTTTTAATTCAGCTCTAGCCATTTTCTTAACATCAGTATCGTCTATGATAACATAAACATCAATATCATTAGATTTTTCTCCTCTAAACAATGAACCAGCTGCAACATAACTTATTATATATTTTTCAAATTTCTTAATAACCATTCTTTTATGCACTTCAGAAATCTTTATTGCAGCTAACATGTCACTAGGATCATAAACAGGGGCAGCCATTGCAATCATTTGCAAAATTTCTTCTTTGCCGTCATAACATGATTCTTTTAATTCAGAACCTAACATTACTTCAATATTTAATTTTCCATCAATCTCTTTTGCAATGTTTTTGACAATATGGGTGATTTTAGCATGAAGCTCTTCTTTAGACATCTTTTTGCTGTCAGAATCATCAATCAAAACTAATGCATTAATCTTTTCCGGGTCAAAGTTCTTTTTCTCTTCTTCTGTCTTTGGTTGTTCTGGCGGCAATAAGGCAACACCCATAATATAGGCTTCAAACTTTTCAACAATCTTTTTTGTAAAATTATCTAATTTAGCTTTTAGAGCTTTCATTTTTTCCTGCATTTCAGGAGGCATGTTTTTTAACAGCTCAGCATTTTGATTTTCTTTTTTAGGTGCTTCTTTTTTTGAATTCTTTTGTGGTTTAGCCATGATTATCTCCAGGAAATTCTTTTATTTTAAAATTTAAAAGTGACAACTTTATAAATGTTTTGTATGCGCAAAGTTTAAATATCTGGGTTATTTTGCAAATATAGCGTTTATACGCGTATTTAGCTAAATTTATTTGGAGGTGAATCAACATGGCTGAATTAGTTGTTGTAAGAAGTAAGATAAAAGAACATGCTGAAGGCATGAATGTTTCTGGAGATTTTGCAGATGCTTTAAGTGCAAAAGCAGTTGAAATGATCAAAGCTGCAGCACGCAGAGCTAAAGAAAATGGAAGGAAAACATTAAAACCGCATGACTTATAAATTGGCATATTTTGCCAATTTTTTTCTAATTTTTTTATGAGCTTAAAAACAATCTGCGAAAAAATCAAGAACTTAGAGATTCAAGGAGCTACTAATGTGGCAGTTGAAGCTATTAAAGCATTAGTTGCTGAAATTCTAGCTTCAAAAACCAAAAATGTGGATACGCTTTTCAAAGAGATTTATCAGGCAAAAGAAAAACTATTTGCTACTAGGCCAACAGAGCCAATGATGAGAAATTTCTTGAACTTTGTAATTTACAATTTGGAAAATAACAAATATGGCGAAGTTTCTACAATAAAAGAAAGTGCCAAAACTATTTCTGCTGAAGTTTTGAAAATGAAAGAAGATGCTAAGAATGAAATCAAAACAATAGGTTCTAAACTACTCAGCAAATATAACATAATTTATACCCATTGTCATTCATCAACTGTTACTGGCATAATAAAAGAAGCTGCCAAAGACAAAAAGATAGAAGTTTATAATACTGAAACTAGACCTTTGTTTCAGGGCCGCATAACAGCCAAAGAACTTTCTAAAGCACATATTCCAGTAACACACTTTGTTGATTCTGCTGTTAAGTATGCCTTAAAGAAAGCAGACATAATGATGATTGGAGCAGATGCAATAACTCCAACAGGTATTTATAACAAAATTGGTTCAAATTTGTTTGCAGAAGTTGCTGTAAAATATGATGTTCCTGTTTATATTTGTGCAGTTTCATGGAAATTTGATCCTGAAACCTTGTTTGGATATGAAGAAACAATTGAAATGAGAAATCCAAACGAAGTATGGGCTAGGGCTCCTAAAGGTGTAAACATAATGAACTACGCTTTTGAAAAGTTAGATACTGAATTAGTCACAGGTATTATTTCTGAACTAGGAATCTATAAGCCAGATTCTTTTCTGACAGTTGTAAGAAAAGCTTATCCTTGGATGTTTAAGCGTTAACATAACTTGCACAAAGTTTATATATTTTTATTAAAAACAGCCACTTATGGGTGTTAAAGGAATTTTAAAAGGAATAGGAATTAATTTAGCAGTAATTACTGGTATTTGTACTATTATAGGCGGAACTATATTGACATTTGATAAATTTAATCGTTGTCTTCGTTCAGAGCCCCATGTTGCTATTTATGGGACTAAAGAAAATCCTAAATATAAAGTAATAATTAAAGTAGATAAAGGGAAATGTTTGGAAGATTTTGCTACTGAAATTTTGCCTAAACTTGAATTAGAAAATAATGATTTAGAAAAAATGTTGAAAGAATTTGATTCTTATTTATTAGAATTTGATGAACTTGAAAAAAGGACTTCTGATTTAGAAATTAAATTAAAAGAAACTTATGTCTCTTTTAAAAATTCAAAAGAAATAGTTGAGAAATTTAAGGGTAAACCTATTGAAAAATATCCCTCTAAATTTAAAGATTACTTTATTAAGTAAGTAATAAGTCAGTAGGCTATTGCACGCAGATTTTTAAATAAGTTCCTGCCTTGCAGTTTCCATGTGTGCAATACTGAAACTACAATGTCAATCCACCTCTTGCCCTTTTCGTTCCTGTAGCACCCTATTGTTTTTCTTAAGAGAACAATTGGCCTTAGCTCTCTTTCTGCATGATTGTTGTCTAATGGGACGCCTTCATGATATAATGCTGTAAACCAATCATCACCTCCATTTTTTATAAGGGTCCTTAGGCCCTTTGCTCCTTTGATAACTTTAAGACAGGTTACAATATCATTCAAGATCCATTTTGCTTTTTTTATCTCTTTTTCATCTGGGGGTTTTGTATTAAGCACTTTAAGAATTTCGTAAAGTGCTTTTAGTCTTGTGTATTGTACTCCTATGTCTCCATTATTTTTAGCATAATTCTTGAATTCCCTAATAAGGTGCGACCAGCACCTTTGTTTCAACGGAAATATATCATACGCATTATACCCATCGACTACGACTACGCCTTTAAAGTTTTCGAGCAATTTTTGGATATTTATTCTTGCCCTGCTCATTGCCGCACTTAAAATAGATATTGTTTTAGTGAAAACTCCCCACACATAGCCATTTTGCCCGTCTTTCCTGAAACTTGTCTCATCAGCGTGGACATAGGGTGCTTTATTCAACTCTTCAAGCAATGATTCTCTTTCGCTCTCAAGCCTATCTGAAAATCTGTCAGTTATCTTCTGAACTTCAGCATCGCTGAAGCTTGGAGCGCCAAGCTCCCTCATGAAATCAGCAATCTTTTCATGAGAATTAGTGAGATTCTTCAGCATTGCAACAATGCTTTGCAGATTCTTGCCATATATGCCTTGAGGCAAGGAAACATTGGCTGCAACTATTTCTCCCGTAATTGGAGAAATATATTTCATGATCCGGTGCTCAACTACTTTTATTAGCTTGTCAGGGAGATCAAGTGTTGTTTTCTTCCAGTATCCGACTGGTTTCCCCAAGGGCAAGCCAGAAATCGGACAAAAATCAAGCTTATGCTCTACGACTTCATCAGGCTCAGGGAGTTTTATTCCACCACCGTTGCTACCTTTAGGCTTGCCTGGAAAACGCGGCTTATCACCATTTGAAGCCTGATTATTGTTTTTTGTATTCTTCTTTATCTTCTTGGAAGAAGGCGTATGGGGATTATCAAATGCTTTAAAGTACTGCTCAATTTTTTCCAATTTCTCTTCAAGTGAAAAGATTATATCAATCAATTGATTCTTAGACAATTGTCTAAGCTCTTTTTTTCTTGACAAGAATAACCACCTCACAACCAAGATATTCTTTAGGTGCATCTATCTTTGCACCAGTGCCAAACTTTGTAACCTTATGTTCAAAATAACCGCAAATATTTTTCACTTTTATCTCATTCGAAACAAAGGTTTTTATCTTTCGCATATTATTTAATATATATTACATATATATTAATCTTTCGGTAATTGAGAATACATGCTTATAGGTTTAAGAATCAGTTTATAAGCGACTTATTACTTACTTTATTAATCTAAATAGCATAGAGTCACTAATATTAGAATTTAATGAATTAAAACATAAGGTTGATAAAATTAAAGAAGAATACCTTTATGGTCAGGGTTTTGTATTTCCTGCTTTAATTAACCCCCTTACTTCTGTAGAAAATAAAGTATCTGATTATGAAGTTGAGGATGTAAAGGAACATGCCCAAAATATAATTAAACAAATTACTGGAAAAGATTTACCAAAAGAATTAAACATAAGGTTAGTATATCGGATAGCTAGGAAGCATAATTTAGGTATAGGGGAGGTAGTAGGAACATATTCTTATTTTAAGAATGAAATTATTGTTGAAGAAAGAAAATATTTTTTAACCTTAAACACCCTTATACATGAATTAGGTCACGCTTTTTCACAACAAAATGAAGATTTTAATTATAATAATTCTGTTATATCTTATTTCTTATTCCCTGAAGATAATAGAAAAAAAGAAAGAGACACAACTATTTTAGAAGAAGCCTCGGCATATGCTTTTGAAAATATAGCTATCCCTATTATTGAAGATGAAAAATTAAGAAAAAAAATGATATTGGCAAGGACATTAGATTATTTTGATTATTTAGATATTTATGTTCAAAATAAGCATGTTAAAGATATCCATCCTATAGCTACCTTAATATCTGATGCTACTTTAACTTATTTTAAAGATCCAGTAAAAGCTTTTAATTATTTATCAACTATTGAAACTGAAGATTTAGAGCCAGAAATAATGAATATAATGGATAAAAATATTTCAATATATTCAAAAAATAGAGATTTAAAAAACGAATTGATATATAAATTAATTCCTCTCTTACAAAAAAGATATAACTTGGAGTTAAAATGTATTAAATTAACTCATTATGATTATGCTAGATTCTTAAATCTTTTAAAATAAATATGCCTTTTTCACTAGCACAAATTATTTAAAGAAAACGTCTCTCTTATTCAAAACTATGAAAGAAAAACTGCAAAAAATTAATGATTTTGAATGGCTGTTGCCAAAGTCAGTAAGAAATGATATGAATGTAGATGCTAAGATATTTGGCAATGCTAAAATTTTAGAATTATTAGAGGATGAAGCAATTGAGCAGTTAGCAAATGTAGCTTCAATGCCTAATGTTTTAGAACCAGTAATAGGTTTGGCTGATATGCATTTCGGTTATGGGTTGCCGATGGGTGCTGTATGCGCATTTGATGTTGATAACGGGATTATTTCTTCGGGTATGTGCGGTTTTGACATTAATTGTGGGGTCAATAGTATAAGAACTAATTTGACCCATGATGAAGTTAAAGATAAAATGCCTGAATTGATTGACGAGCTTTTCAAAAACATTCCTTGCGGTGTTGGTGCTAAGGGAAAATTAAAATTAGATATTAGTCAATTGAACGAAGTTCTTAAACGAGGCGTTAATTGGGCAGTTGAAAACGGATACGGTACAAAAGAAGATATAGCAAACATGGAAGAACTTGGCTGTATGACGGGAGCTGATCCTGGAAAAGTTTCTGACTTGGCTAAGAAACGAGGTTTATCTCAACTAGGAACTTTAGGTGCAGGAAACCATTTTTTAGAGATACAAAGAGTGGATGAGATTTATGATGAAGAATCTGCTAAAAATATGGGCATAACAAAAAAAGATCAAATCTTGATAATGCTTCATTGTGGTAGCAGAGGTTTAGGTCATCAAGTTGCAACAGATTATTTACAGGTGCATGAAAAAGCTGTTGAAAAATATAAGATTAAAATTCCAGACAAACAATTAGTATGCGCTCCTTTCAACAGTCCTGAAGGTCAGGATTATTTTAAGGCAATGAAATGTGCAGTAAATTATTCTTTTACAAATCGTTTGGTAATGACACAATGGATTAGGGAAAGTTTTCAAAATGTTTTCAAAAAAACTTGGCAAGAAATGGATATGAAAACAGTTTATGGTTTATGCCACAATGTTGTAAAGCTTGAAGAGCATGAAATTAATGGTGAAAAAATTAAAACAATAGTGCACAGGAAAGGCGCGACAAGAGCATTTCCAGGAGTTCCTGTTTTAATTGCAGGTTCCATGGGAACATCATCTTATATTTTGGAAGGTACAGAAGAAGCCATGAAAAAAACTTTTGGCAGTTCAGTGCACGGCGCAGGCAGAGTAATGTCAAGGCATCAAGCAATCAAGGCTCGTAAAGGTCAAGAAGTTCAAAAAGAGATGGAAGCTCATGGTAGAGTAGTTAGAGCTACTAATCCAAAAGTTCTAGCAGAAGAAGCTGATACTGCATACAAACCAGTTGATGAGGTTATTGAAAGTGTTGTTGGTGCAAAGATTTCTAAGAAAGTTGTCAAGCTAATTCCTTTGGGCGTTTGTAAAGGTTAATTTTAGCAAAAAGCTTATAAATCTGGAGAATATACAATTAATTAGGAGTAACACATACAACAGAGGCAACAAAAAAGTGTTAACTTCAACGACAAAATTCTTTAAAGCAATAATGACTGAGCAGTTATAAAATTAAGGAAACGCATGGTGAAAAGCACAAAACTATTTAAAACAAATAAAGTTTCAAATAGTAGAATTATTCAAATTATTAAAGGGGGACAATATGAGCAAAAAAGATAAATTGATTCCAACTGGAATAACACCTAAACAAAAAGATATTCTAAATATAATTCCATTACACAAGCCAATACATACTTCTGAAATAAAAGAAAAACTACAGATATCTTCTCAAGTTTTATTAGATCGATTAAGGCGTATAGAAAAAAATCAACCAAATTTATTGAACAAAAAAAGATTAGGTCCAAATGGCTTTGAAGTTTCATTTAATATCCCTTTAACATTAGAACAAAGATTAGACAACCCGGATGAAATAAAAGTAAAAAATCTTTATATGGGGGAAATGGGTTTTGGTACAAAAGCTTATGATCCAGATTCTATGACTGGTTTAAAATTGTTCTTAGAATATAATTCTCATTCTAATATTAACAATATAATGATGCTTGGTGCTCTAGTCCCGAGAGTTCCAGAATATTATAGTGTTTCAGGTTCTGAAGATATGAGGTTTTTGGCAAAAGACCCAACAAAAAAACCAAATAAAGAAATAAAATTAATGTTAAAAAAAGCAAAACTTAAACCAAGTGATGCTCAATATTTTAAAGATCATGTAGATGGAAAGATAACAACAAGGCAGGATGCAGTTAATGCTGCTAGGGTAGAAATAGATAAATTAGCAGATTTACTTACAAAAGCAGAATGGCATTATCAACATGGTGAAGAAGATAGAGAAAATATCAAAGTAACAAAAGAGATTTTGATTGCAGATGCTGCAAGAGAAAAACAAGATCTTGTAAAATATACAAAAGAAATTGAAAGATTAAAACCTTTGGTTGAGAAATTACAAAAACAAAGAGAAAAAATAAATAACCAAAAAGATTTAATGATTTATGTTGGTTCTAGATTACAATCAATTGGAGAAAAAACAGGAGATGAATTAAAAACCTACTTAAATGAATTAGTTCAATCTAATTTCGAAAAGTTCCAAATTGATGTTGAAACTCAAAAAGAGATTTTTAAATTTATAGGAAACACAGATTTAACTAAAGAAAATATTTTTGAAGAAAAAAATAAGTTAAAAATTGTTGCTTCTGATTTAAGAAAAGATGAACAAGGATTAATAACCCAAATTGATGAACAAACACACAAAATTAATGCTGTAGAAAGGCAAAAAGAAGCATTGGGATTTTTTAGAGGTACAAAAAGACATAAGATTGAAGCCGATGAAGAAGAAGTATTCTTTAGGATTGCAAAAACAAATTATAATGATCTTTTATACCAAGCATTCCCTGAATCAATAAAAGGAAAAGCACATATACATTCTAGTGCATTTAATGAATTAACAGATATTTTAAGTAATGAAGGATTAAAAAGTGAAAAATTAGTTGGAGAGGAAGAAGAGTATAAAGCAGTAAAAGGAAAACATGGTTTGATTTATCTTTTATCACATAATCCTAACCTGCTTAATTCTAATACAGCAACAAAAAAAGATTTGAGGATGATGAAAGATGAAGTTAAAAGGCTTGTTAAATTGTATGATGTTTTAGGAATTCCAATCCCTGATGTAACTTTATCATCACATGGAAAAGGTGGATTTAGATATCAGCCTCAAATGAAGTTTAGAGAAACAATAATACAAGGTCAGAAAAGATTAGTCCCTGAAACTATTTTACATATTAAATTACCTACTTTACAATCTATTCCAAAACTTGAAGTCTTAAAGAATAGGGGAGTAAGAAATGTTCATACAAAAAGGTATAATTCAGGTAATTTTGCTTCAGGGGTAGTATTACATACAGTATATGAAAATAATCGTTTTGAAATCGAATATATTGATGAAAGTACTTTGAGAGAATTTGCATCAATTGGTAAAGAAATTGAAAGAAAAAAATCTTTATTACAAACTATAAATGAAAAACCAGGTGTGGAATTTGAAGAAAAATTTAAAAAATTAAAATCTGAAATAAGTGATTTAGAAAAGAAATTAGTAATTTCAGACCTTATTAAGATAGAAGCAGATGGAGATAGCCATTTAGGATCTCCAAACGAACCTGGAAGAGCAAGCAATTATGAAATTGTTGATGCAACACAAAGATTCCAAAGGCATTATGGATTACCAGATGTAATAGTTATAAGTGAAGCAATTCATGCAGGAATCCCAAAAGTATGTGATACTAATCAACAGTATTTAGGATTAACCCCTAAAGGGTTTGAAGACCTGTTGAATGAAATTGAAAATAGTGAAGAATATACCGTAAAAGAAAAATTGAAAAGAATAAAAGAAATGGCTGTACAACAAGTTCATGCAACTGCGATAACACATATTGATTTTACATTACAAGAATGGAGAGACAGATGTTTGCCATATATTGAAGATGTTTTAAAGAAGGAAGGAAGATTGATTATTGCTTCAGGGAATCACTATAACAAGGCAGGTGTCGGAAGAGATGAAGCAACTGCCTTAGCAAACATGATTCCTTTGGCATATAAAGATCAAGTTGAAGAATTCCATGCTAAAGGAGATTCAATTGGTTGTGGAGAAACTATACTGCCTGGTGGAAAAACATTATATGCCACTCATAAATTAAGAGATGGTATTGATGAATTTGTTAATGCAATGGATCAATTATTAAGGCAAGGAATTACATCAGATATAGCAATGCACTTTGACAGACACCATGGGGGCGGGGCATTTGCAGATAACACAATACTTTGTATGTCTCCAGGAAGACAAACTTGGAACAAATACGTAGACCAAATCTCAAAACTTTCAAGTCCTTCAGGATTAGTTAATTTATATGTTCCAGAAGATACTAATGTTAAATATGCAAAATGGGAATGGGCATTAAGTGATTGTTTGGAAAATTACTTTATGGAACCTAAAACTGATCAGACTTTATTAAAAAGAAAGTCTTTTATTCCAGTCGAGCCTAAGAAATTAAATAAATAATTTTTTCTTTTTTTTAATAAATTTAATAAACTATGACTTCTTACATTTTTAATCTAATTAAAAGGAGGTTTATGAAATGAAAAAAACTTTAGTAATATTAGCAATATTATTCTTATTCACTGCAGCATTAGTTTCAGCTATGGGCAGCGAAAAAAGATATTTAGTAAAATCTAATAATGGTTTACTAAAAGCTTCCACAAACGTTATGCACGAATTTAATAATGGTTTTTCAGCAGAACTTACTCAAGGTAAGAAAAAAGCTTTAGAAGCATTAGGTGTTGAATTAGAAGAAATACCTTTGTATCAAGTATTAGCAAAACCTGTTTGCGGTGATGGAATATGTCAAGGTAAAGAATCAAGAACTTGTCCAGCAGATTGTTCTTCAACTCCAGACCCAGAAGAACCAAGAACTTGCATACCAGAAATGCAAATACCTTATGGTATACAAATGGTTAATGGTGGTCAAGGAGGTTTAGGAGTAAAAGTTGCTGTTTTAGATACAGGAGTTAATATTAATCATTTAGATTTAGAAGTTAAACTTTGTATGGATGCAACTAAGAGAGGAATAAAAAGTGGTTGTAATGATGAAGTTGGCCATGGTACACATGTTTCTGGCACAATAGCAGCTAATGGTGGTTCTGATGGTTTAGGTATCTTTGGAGTTGCGCCAGCAGCAGATTTATGGAACATTAAAGTTTGTTCAGCTGCAGGATGTTGGTCAGATGATATTGCAGCCGCTATAAGGTATACAACAGATCAAGGCACTAACATTATTTCAATGAGTTTAGGTGGCGACACAGAAAGTTCATTAGTAAGAGATGCAATTGATTATGCAGTTTCAAAAGATGTTTTAGTTGTTGCAGCAACAGGTAATGACGGACCAGAATTAGGTTCAATAGATTATCCTGGAGCTAATGCAAATGTTGTAGCAGTAGCAGCTGTTGATTGGAATGCAAATATAGCTCCATGGTCAAGTAGAGGTATTAATGATAATGATTTTGTAGTAGAAGAAAGAGAAGTAGAGTTAGCAGCACCAGGAGTTTCAGTATTATCTACAGCTAGTAATGGTTGTTACGCTGTAATGAGTGGAACATCAATGGCTACACCGCATGTAGCAGGTTTAGCAGCTAAGTTATGGCAAGGTTCTGCAGCATCTACAAGAGCTTACTTACAAACATTAGCATTAGATATTGATGCATTAGGAGACGATCCAGCTTCAGGCTTTGGATTACCAATAGCTCCTTAATTTTTTTCTTTTTTTCTTGTAGCGGATTTCTTTATTGACTTTGTTTAACTTTCTTATCAACAACTAACTTTATTAGCTGAGGCAAGTTGTTATTTTAATTTTTTGTTTATTTATATAGGGCATTACTTTCACTCATAACTACAAAGCATATTTATATGTTTAAAGAAATATTTTGCATTTTCCAAGCTTTCTTTAGCTGGCTCTAAATTTGCTTGAGGAAGTTTTCTATAAGTAAATTTTCCTCTTTTATTTTTTTCATGCTTAAATATATGCAAAAGAGAATCTGCTTTAATCAACATTTCTTCATAAATTTTTAGAAGTTCAACATCTTTCATTCTGGGCTCTTTTTAGATATAATTTAAACTCTGAATCCATTATTCCTTCCTTCTTTTATAATTGCATAAAATATTTGTTATTAAATAAATAAACTGAAAATTTGCTCACAAAACAGGAAATATGCATCCCATTTGCCATTTGACAAACATATGCACAGAGGCTTTATAAACTAAAAAAGAATTATTAATTCTTAATGGAAATAAAAAATAAGCTCATAGTTTTTCAGGGAAAAAATATAAGAAGAACATGGCATAATGATGAATGGTGGTTCTCTGTTATTGATATAGTTGCTGTGCTTACTGAAAGCCAAGATGGAAGAAAATATTGGAATAAACTTAGCCAAAGATTAAGAGAAGAAGGAAGTGAAGTGGTGACAAATTGTCACCGGTTGAAATTACAAGCAGAAGATAGCAAAATGAGAGAAACAGATTGCGCAAATACTGAGGTGGCATTCAGAATTATTCAATCCATACCTTCTAAAAAAGCTGAACCCATGAAATTATGGTTGGCAAAAGTAGGATATGAAAGAGTTCAGGAGATAGAAAATCCTGAACTTGCAATGGATAGAGCTAAAGAATATTATAAACTTAAAGGATACTCAAAAGAATGGATAGAAAAAAGATTAAGAAGTATAGCAATAAGAAAAGAATTGACTGATGAATGGAGTAATAGAGGTATAGAAGAAAAAAGAGAATTTGCAATACTAACTGATGAAATAAACAAAGCTACTTTTGATGTTTCTATAAAAGAGCATAAGCAAATAAAAAATTTAAATCCTAAATTTAAAAACCAAAATTTAAGAGACCATATGACTGATTTAGAATTAATTTTTAACATGTTGGGAGAAAAAGTAACTACAGAAATAACTAAAAAAGATGATGCTAAAGGTTTTGATAAATGTAAAAATGCAGCTAAAAGAGGAGGAAAGGTTGCAAGGAATGCTAGAATTGAAACAGAGAAGGAAATAGGAAGAAAAGTAGTAAGTAAAGATAATGCAAAGCAATTAACAAAAAAAGAAAGTAAAAGATTAGAATAATATTTGCCTCTGCTAACAAAGATAATTCTTAATCAAAAACAGTATAAAGCAACTAAAGAAAGCCGCTAAACCTAAAATTTTATAAACAATTAAAGCTTTCCAATACATTATGAATAAAAAGATGTTATTACTGTTCAGCGCAATGTTTTTTATAGGAGTTTTATTGATAGGTAATGGTATCACAGGATTATATTTCTTAGATTTTAAACAACCACCATGTGATGAAGACTTAGATTGTTTGAATTCAGACGTTTGTTGTTTATTTTATAATGAAGATTTTGGAGTTTGTGATAAAATACCAAATTGTGAAGCAATAAAGCAAGTAACATTTGAAGCAAGACAAAGTTATTCAACATATGATTCATTAGAAAAGCAAGATGTAAATAATCCAAAATTAATTAGTTCTCATATTGAAGGCCCTTCAAAAAATAATGCAATTTATTCAGCTTTGGTAGGAATGTTCTTAATATTGTTTGCAGTAGGTGGTTATTTTATAGGTAAGATAAGAGACATTCATCAAGGAAGAAGCAGGTCTTTATACAGACACCATAAAGAATGAAAATAGCTTTAATCTCTGACATACATGCAAATTTGGAAGCTTTTGAAGAAGTTCTTAAAGATATTAAAAAAAGAAATATAAAAAATATTTTATGTGCAGGAGATATAGTAGGTTTTGGCGCAAACCCTAATGAATGTTGTAAACTAGTAAAAGATAATAATATAGTATCAGTAAAAGGTAATTTTGATGTTGATGTAATAACTTTAAAAGATGCAAAAAAATATGATGAGAATTTAGTAACCTCTTTACAATGGACTAACAAACAATTAACTGATAAAAATAAGGATTTTTTAATTAAGTTACCGAAAATGAATAGCATTAATCTTAAAGATTTAAAGATATTATTAGTGCATGCTTCTGTAACAGATCCCTTTCATGGAAGAATAACACAACAAACTTCAGATGATGTTCTTAGAGAAGAATTAAGACGTTCTAAGAGTAATATTTTAGTTATTGGACACACTCATATTCCTATGGTAAAGAGGTTAAATAATAGTTTAATAATCAATCCTGGGTCTGTTGGGCAACCTAGAGATAATAGAAATTTAGCATCATATGCAATATTAGAGACAGAAGTCAAATCAGTGAATATTGTTAGAATAAAATATGATATTGATACAGCTTCTAAAAAAATTATTACATCTGGTTTACCAAGACATTTGGCAGACCGATTGTTTTCAGGAAATTAAAAAATAAAAAAGAAGAAAATTATTTTTTTTTCTTCACAACTTTCTTTTTGACAGCTTTTTTCTTTTTAGGTTTTGAAGCCATGGCTTTAGCTTCAGCTGCTTTTACTCTTTGTTGCAATGCCTTTAGTTGTTTTTCGTAATTAGTCTTAAGTTTTTTTACTGCATTTTCTGCTTTAGCCTTAACTACTTTAACTTCGCCTTCAACTAAAGCTTTGACAAATCTTTCTTTTTTCTTAGCCTCTGTCATTATTTTGTTTGCTAACTCTTTCATTTCTTTTTCACTACCTTGTCCAGCTTTCAATAATGTTAAAGCTGTCTGCTTAGCTTTTTGTTTAGTCACAATACCCAGACCTAAACCCATCAGCACTGCCTTTTTGGCAAGCGTTTTCATTTCTTTCATAATTCACCTCCTTTTTTCATGCGCCGTTCTCTAAGTATAGAGACCGTAAGCAAGAATGTTAACCATCCAATAAAAAAGAATCCAACATAAGCCAGTAAAGGCATGCCCTTGATTATTGGCGGAACATTTGCTTGGATAATAATCGCAACTGCTATGATTAAAGCTGCAATAATAACACCAAAAGTTATTCTATTGCTTGATCTGTCAACTTCTAAAGCCAAATCAGTAACGTGGTTGTGCTGCACATCAACATTAACATGAGCTCCTTTAGTAATAGTCCTCATCATGTTGCTTAATTCTGTAGGGAAAGTTTGAACGAAATTTTTTAAATTGTTGGCAGTTTTCATAAATGACAGCAGAACATTTTTCGGCTTGATTCTTTCTTCCATCATTTCTTTAACCCTTGGTTCAATATATTCAGCCAGATTGAAATGAGGGGCATACTCTGCGCAATAGCCTTGCAGAGTCATTAGAGTCTTGGCCAGCAAAGTGAAATTCAAAGGTAAGTAAATTTTATATTTCCTTGCCATCTCAAAAGAATTGGCAAAGAACCTCGCAAAATCAATTTGTTGTAGCTCTGCACCATAATATTCTCCAAACTTTTCCATTAAATCCTGTTTAAACTCTTTAGCATCAAAATCCGCTTTTTCACTTATACCTAAACTAACATAAGCTTTTACAATTGAATCTAAATCTTGCTGCAATAAACCAATCAATATGTTTTCAAATTCTTCAATCATTTCCGGCAATAATCTTCCAACAATGCCGAAATCAAGCAAAGCAATTTTGTTTTTGTTTACTAATAATATGTTTCCTGGATGAGGATCACCATGAAAAACTCTATAATCAAAAATCTGGTCCATGACACAATTTAATAAATTATCAATAGTTTTTGTTTTGCTACTGGCTAAATCTTTAAAATCCTTTACGTTGCTGATTTTAATGCCTTTAATGAAATCCATAACCAAAATTCGTTTTTTTGTCAAGTCCCAATGCACTTTTGGGATTATAACAGTTTCACTATCTTTGAAATTTTTATAAAAAATATCTATGTTTCTTGCTTCAAGCATGTAATCCATTTCTTTTTTGGTATAAACTTCAAACTCTTCAATCATTAATTTTAGATTATAATCTCTGGTTTGAGGATAATATTTGTTTATTAAATTTACAATATGGTAAAGGATTTTGATGTCAGACTTGAAAGTTTCTTCAATGCCGGGCCTTTGAACTTTTACAGCAACTATCTGACCATTTCTTAACTTAGCTTTATGCACTTGGCCAACAGATGCTGAAGCAATTGGTTCTTTGCTGAACTCTTTAAAAAAATGTCCGATTGGAGCACCTAACTCTCTTTCAACAACTCTTCTTATTGTTATAAAAGACAAAGGTGCAACATTATCCTGCAACTTTTCAAACTCATCACAATATTCTTTTGGCACCAAATCATGACGCAGGCTCATCATCTGCCCTAATTTAACAAAAGTTCCGCCTAAACTGTTAAATACTTCTCTTAAACGTACAGGCAAAGAAGTTATTGGTTTGATAAACTCTTGTTTTTGAATTTTTTTATGAAAACTCAAATAGGATTTTAAGTCCATTTTTTCAACAGCATGAGCTAACCCATGTTTAAAGAGAACATTTGCTATCTGCCTAATTCTTTTGATTTCTAAAGTAGTATCCCTATTTAATAATCCCATGACTTAAATATTGCCTTTTAAGTTTAAATAATTTGTTGTATAACATAAGCTATTTAAATCTGCAATCTTTAGTAAATTTTGATGAATCATTCATTAGAGGTAGGATTTAGTTTTGGGTTAACTTCTGGAATAATTACTACTTTAGGTTTAATGGTAGGTTTGAATTCTGGAACACACTCTCAGATGGTTGTCTTGGGTGGCATATTGACAATAGCAATTGCAGACGCTTTCTCAGATGCTCTTGGCATACACGTGTCAGAAGAATCTGAAAACAAGCACTCAAAGAAAGAAATCTGGCTTTCAACAACTTCAACATTTTTAACAAAATTCCTTAGTGCTCTGACTTTTGCTATACCTGTATTACTTTTCAAATTAAGTACAGCCATAATAATTAGCATTATCTGGGGGTTCTCATTAATAACTCTTTTAAGTTATAGATTAGCAAAGAAACAAAATGAAAAACCATTCAATATTATAGGTGAACATGTATTGATTGGAACAATAGTCGTTATAGCAACACATTACGTAGGAAAATTAATTTCTATATTTTTCGCTTAAACGTTTTATTGCAAGTATGTAAGCCGCTAACCTGTTATCAACATTAAACTCTTTAGCAATTTCAAAAACCTTTATGGAATTTTCCCGCATAGTTTTTTCTAACTTATTATCCACTTCTTCTAAAGACCATTTTTCATTAGCTAAATTCTGTTGCCATTCATAACAAGAAACAGTTACACCACCAGCATTAACTAAAACATCCGGCAAGACTATGATTCCTTTATCAAATAAAACTTTGTCAGCTTCAGGTGTTATTGGTCCATTGGCTAACTCAACAATAACTTTAGTTTTTATTTTATCAACATTATCTTTTGTAATAGAATTTTCTAAAGCAGCAGGTGCCAAAATGTCACAATCTAATTCTAAGATATTACATTCATCTTTAAACCCTTTAACACTACCATTTTCTTTTTTATAATTCATAAGTTCTTCAGGATCCAGTCCTTGTTCATCATAAGCAGAACCTTTTGAATCAGAAACAGCAATTATCTTGCAACCTTCTTCAAATAAAAACTTTGCAAAGTGATAGCCTGCATTGCCAAAGCCTTGTATTGCAACTTTTTTATCTTTCAAATCTTTAACAGCTTCTTTTAAAACATACAAAGCACCTTTAGCAGTAGCAGTATCTCTTCCTAAAGAACCTCCTTTGTTCAAAGGTTTGCCTGTAACAACTCCTAATATTTCTTTATTATTAATCTTAGAAAATTCATCAACAATCCAAGACATAACTTCTGCATTTGTATAAACATCAGGTGCAGGAATATCTTTATCAGGACCAATGTTTAATGCAATAGCCCTAGTAAAAGCCCTTGTCATGTTTTCTAATTCTTGCTTTGACATCTCTTTAGGATTGCATATAACTCCTCCTTTACCTCCACCCAAAGGCAAATCAACAACAGCTGTCTTAATACTCATCCATGTTGCTAATGCTCTAATTTCGTCTAAATCAACATTCCAATGAAATCTTAATCCACCTTTATATGGTCCTCGAGAACTGTTATGTTGCACTCTAAAACCTTGAAATTGTTTAATTTCACCATTATCCATTTTAACTGGAAAAGAAACAGTTATTTCTTTCTCTGGATTTAATAATATCTTAGTAATCCAAGGTTCTAATTTAATTATTTCAGAAACTTTTTTTATTGTAGCTTTAGTATTTTCAAAAGGATTGTCCATAGTAATATTAACTTAAACTTTATTTTTAAATCTAACGGAGAAAATGTAAAAAAATTAAGAATTTATCATTCCTTTGACAAATTCTAAGACTTTATCTTCATCTTTTTCAATAGAACACATTGCAAAATCTTTCTTACCGCCACCTTTGCCACCAAAATTTTCAACAACCTTAGCAATCATTTCATTTGCATCTAACACTAAATCTTTTGATACAAAAAGTAGCACTTGCGGTTTTTTTGCACTATTTTGAAAAAGCAATACTGTTTTTTCATCTAATAATTTATCTGCGCCATTAATTAATTCTTTTTTTTCAACACCCACAAATGAATTATGTAATAATTTTATATCTCCAAGTAATTCTTCATTCATATCAAGCTTTTGATGTCTTACTAATTTTTTATAACTTTCAACTTCTTGCCTAGTATTTTTTAAGATTGAAGGTAATTTGTCAACTTCTACTCCTAATATTCCTGAAGCTAACCTTGCAACATTTGCAAACTTATACATTTCTTCAAGAACATCTAAAGTAAAAACAATTTCAAACTTACCATTGCCAGCTGACTTAAATTTAGAGATTAATAAATTTCCAACTTCACTAGTGTTTTTACAATGAGTTCCAGAACAAGCACTTTTGTCATAATCTTTAATTTCAATAACTCTTACTTTATCATCTAAGATTTTTTCTTCTTTGATTCTTAATTCAGGATACTTTAATATGTCTGATTTCTTAATTTTAAATTCTTTAATAGGTTTAGAATCTTTTATAACTTGATTAGCAACTTCTTCAGCTTTAATCAAGTTGTCCCAAGTTAAATCTTTAGCTTTTACAAATAAATATGATAAATCTTCATTTAAGTTTATTTTAACTAATTCTAAATCTTTTAATTCTTTTTCTAAAGCTTTAAAGAAAATGTGTTCAGCAGTGTGCATTCTTGATAATAATTTTCTTCTATCTTGATCAATTTCGCAATCAACATCTCCTGATTCTAATGTGCCTTTTATGGACTTGACTTCAACAAGATTGTTAAATAAGACTTCAGTTACTTTACCTTCAAAGGTTTTTGTCTTGATAGTCCCAAAATCACAAGGTTGGCCGCCAGCAGCTGATCTGAAAGGGCTATCTTCAAATTGTACGACTAAAATGTCACTCTCTTCTTTTACTGTTAAAACTCTGCATTTCATAGCAATTTCAATAGGTTAGAAGTTTATATAATTTACTTTAAATCCTTCTGAATAATTTCCCCTGGTCTAGTCCTAACTCCCGGCCATAATTTCCTTCCAGGATAAATAGAAGTGTGTATTCCTGTCTTGACATTATCAGCCATTATTGCTCCCAACTTCCTTCTGCCAGTATCAATTAATTCATCTTTAACCATTGAAAGCACATTATCTTTCTCATGTCTTAAGTTAGCTGTTATAGTCCCAGCACCCATGTTAGAACCTTTTCCAATGATAGTGTCACCAATATAACTTAAATGTCCAACATTTGTGTTGTCCATAATAATAGAATTTTTAATTTCAACAGCATTACCTATCTTACAATTGTTTCCAATAACAGTACCTTTTCTAATATAACAATTTGGCCCAATAGTACAATTATTTCCAATAATTACGGGTCCTTCAATGTAAACACCAGATTTAATCAAAGTCCCTTCACCAACTTTTAAAGCACCTTTAATTGTAGCACCATTTTCAATTTCACCATTAATTTCTTCTTGCAAATCTTCAATTAAGACTTCACTAGCATTAATTAAGTCCCAAGGATAACCTGTGGGTAGCCAATATCTTTTTATTGTTAATACTTTTACATTGACATTTTTGCAATAATTTCTTAACGTAGTAGGTAAAAAATATTCTTCTTGCCCTTCTTCTTTTACTAACTCATAATTTAAAAACTTTTTTTCAAAAACAAATCCACCAACAGAAGCTAAATCGCCAACAAATTCTTTAGGCTTTTCAATAATATCTTGCAAAAGTCCTTCTTCATTAGTTATAGCAATTCCAAACCTTTCAGGAGTTTTAGTTTTTAATACTAACATAGAATTTTCATATTTCAAACCTTCTTTAAGATCTTCATGATGTAATAAATCATCTCCATATAAAACCATGAACCTGTCTTTAATCAAATCTTTAACTAAATATAAAGCATGCATTGTACCTAACTGCTCTTTCTGTTCAACATAAGTTAGTTTCATGCCTTTGTAATTCTTTCCAAACTTTTCAATAATCATCTCTTTTTTATAACCAACAATAAGAATTGCTTCTTCTACATTACATTCTAATAATTCATCTAGCAAATGCTCTAATATTGTTTTATTTAGGATTTTTAATAGCGGTTTAGGCTTTGTCAATGTTAAAGGGTAAGTCCTTGTAGACTTTCCAGCTGCTAATATTACTGCTTGCATATATGGCAATAATTAAGTTTTATATAAAAGTCTTATGGAAGTTTAAAAGAAAGCTTTTTAAATGAAATGCTCTATTGTTTTTTAGCGCATATCCTTGCGAGGGTTGCAGAGTCTGGTCAAATGCGCAGGAAAGCTTTTGCTTTGCGAAACTTAAGACCAGATGATAAGAGATACACAAATTCG